>JACMPN010000404.1 GCA_014377495.1 Candidatus Sericytochromatia bacterium | reverse complement strand
GGCGTCGTCAACTTCTTCGTCGGCAACGGGACGTCCCCGACCAGTGCCGCGACGGCCATCGCCGCCCGCAACTCGCTGCCGATGATTTCGCTGTCGCCGGGTGGCCCCACGCTGGACCGGATCACGGCCGGTGATGCCGATGCCGCCTACCGCAGCTTCGCCAGAGGCGCCAAAGCCTACGGCAAGCCCGTCCTGGTCCGCTGGGGCTGGGAGATGAATGGCAACGGCTATAGCTGGGCCGGCTCGACCAACGGTGCCAACATGGAATCCGGGCCCAAATACGTTCGGGCCTGGCGCCACGTCGTCGACCTGTTCCGGGCGGAAGGCGTGACCAACGTCAAGTTCATCTGGTGCATCGACGCCTGGGGCCGCGGTCCGGCGGACGGCGCCAAGGGCAAGTGGAACTACTTCGGCAACTATTACCCCGGCGACACCTACGTCGACTGGGTGGGTGCCGACGGATACCAGTGGCCCGGCTCGAACTACAACACCTTCGGGGCCATTTTCGATGACCCGAACCTCTCGGCCAGCTTCCTGTCGACGATGAAGGCCGAGCACCCCACCAAGCCGGCCCTGATCGGTGAAATGGGCGTGGCGACGAACGACTCCCGGGCGGCCCAGTGGATCGCCGATGCGTACAGCTCGATCGCCAACACGTACACCAACGTCAAAGCCGTCGTCTGGTTCAACAAAAACCAGGACGGCTCCAACTGGGCACTCGTCAGCGGTTCGGCCCAGACCAACGCCTACAGGTCGGCCGTGAGCAACGGTGCCTACGTCGATCGCTTCAGCGGCGGCACCCCCACGCCGACACCGACGGCTCAGCCGACACCGACGGCTCAGCCGACACCGACACCAACGGCCACCGCCCAGCCGACCCCTGTGCCGACGGCGACGGCGCAACCCACGCCCGGCCCGACGGCCACGGCCACCCCGATCCCCATGCCGACAGCCACACCAGGCACCGGCGGCACGTGGAGCAAGTTCAGCGCCCCTGAAACGGGGATGTACGTCGGCTGGTTCGGCAAGCCGACGAGCAAGAACGGCGGCGGCTTCACGGAGATCTTCTCCGGCGGCAGCAATACCGATGGCAACTCGGCCAACAAACCGACCGTCATCAACAGCACGCTCGACTGGGTGCAGAACCGCTACGGGCGACCGTTCAGCATGTTCCACATCTACGAAGGCGGCGGCAACAAGGCCGACTTTCCGGTCACCGTCGCCAACGAGTGCGCCAAGCGGAAACAGTTCCTGATGGTGTCCCTCGGCCTGGGCTCATTGACGGCCCAGCAACTCGCCAGCGGCTCCGGTGATGCCATGTGGCGGAACTGGGCCCAGGGCGCCAAGGCCTGGGGCAAGCCCGTGATGCTGCGCTGGGGTTGGGAAGCCCCGATCCAGCCGTGGGCCAGGGATGCAACCGCTTACAAGAACGCCTGGAAGCGGATGCACAACATCATCAAGAACGAGGTCGGCGCCAGCAACGTCAAGCTGGCGTACACCCCGGTCTACTTCGCCACCGGTTACGGGTCCTACAAGGATTACTTCCCCGGTGATGCGTATGTCGACTGGGTGGGCGTCGATGACTACCAGCAGCCCAACGCCTCGTTCGAATCCTCGTTCAAGGTCGCCTATGACTACTTCCAGTCGGTCGCCCCGACGAAGCCGTTCATCGTCGGCGAATGGGGCATGAAGTATGCCTCGGACAACGGGTCCACGACGTACAGCGTGCCGGCCTATCCCAACGACTGGTACACCAAGACGCTGGAATCAGCGAAGACCTACAAGAACCTCAAGGCATACGTGCTCTATGACTTCGACCAGGAGATCAAGAGCGCCTTGAACCCGACCTGGGCAGGCACCCTCAACCTGAAGCAGAAGCTGAAGGAAGCGTTCTACCTGCAACAGTCCCCGGTGCTGTAGAACACCGGTAAACACAGTGTGAGCCCGCTCCCTCCGGGGAACGGGCTCACGCTGTGTTTGGGGTCTAGACCTTGAAGAAGCTCTTCAGCAGCTTGGCCCAGGCACTGGTCCCGAAGGACTGGTGTGAGGCATTGGCGTAATCAGCGTTGAAGCCGTTGGGATCCATGTAGATCTTCAGGCCCGTGTACAGACCCGGCTGGATCTTCTGGCTGACGTTCAGCACGGTGGCCCGTTGCAACTCGGTGAGCACTTTGGCCGCCGCCTGCTTGGTGGCCGGATCCATGCTGGGGGACTTCGTGATCAGGGTGGCCATCAGGCCGAGATCGATCGCCTGCTCTTCACCGTCGCCGACGGAGGTCATCTGGGCGGCCTGCTGGGTGATCGCCTGGAAGCCGCCACGGGTGGACGACTGGCCGAGCTTGACCTGCAGATCCTGAGCCAACGCATTGACGGCTGGTACCAGCCGGTCCTTGACCTTCTGGAGATCCATGGAGGAGATGGCCGTCGGCTCGTCGCTGCCTTTGTAGAAGTTCGAGTAGCCTTTGACGATCTCAGCCGACAGCTCCCGGGGGGAGATTGTGGGGTTTTTGCTGAGGGCCCGCATCACGGCCTGATGGTCCCACCCGTCGCCCGGCTCAGTCTTTTCGGAGCTGACGAGGAAATCGCCCAGATCACGCAGCTGCCACGCCGTCTCGATGTGGCCGAGCAGGCACATGTCGAAGCCGATGATGTCGAACTTCTGTTTGGCGCTCATCCGCTGGGCCACCCGCCAGAAATCGACGAGGTTCAGGCTGTGGCCGGAGCTGTCGTCCCAGCAGAAGCTTTTCAGGTGCTGTTGTACGGCAAAGGCGCCGCCGCCATGGTTCCAGGGCACGAACATCGTCCGCCGGGCCGGGTAGTGCTTGGCACCCCAGGCGACGAACTTCTCGAGCGTCTGCGGGTCGCCCGTGTCCAGTTCCTTGTTCGCCGGGATGACGGCCCCGCCGTCGTCGACCGTGGGCGAGACGATCGTGTCGTTCAGGCCCTTGGGGTCGTGCTTGATCTCGATGATCCGTGAATCACCCTGCGCGGCCTGGTCAACCAGGACGACGACCTTGACCCGGTCGGTCGTCAGACCGGCTTCCATTTCGTTGATGTCGGCGGCGGCAAAGTCGGAAAGACTGTTGTCGGCGGCCATGTAGACGAAAACGGTCCAGTCGGACGCATCGGCAGGACGCTGGCCCTTGGTGCCAGCCGCATCGACGCCACTGAGGGCGCTGGGGCGGGCCAGAGGGCCGCCGCCACTGCATCCCGTCAGGGTCAG
>JACMPN010000403.1 GCA_014377495.1 Candidatus Sericytochromatia bacterium | reverse complement strand
TCCAGGCCGGGCCATAGCCGCCTACCGAAGCCGCCAGGATCCACAGCGGATTGCGTGTGACGAGGCCGGCGATGATCGATGCGATGACCAGATTCGTGCCCCAGAAGTGGAAAACCCGCGTCGTTTTCAGGCTGTGCTCGCCCACGTAAAACGGCCAGAACTCGTCGAACGACTTGATTGCCATGACGCCTCCAGAAGCAGACAATGGTTTCTTTCTTTTATTTTAGCCTAATCTGAACCCAAAAGCCAGAGCCCTCTCAGGGTGCGGTGCATGGTGACGGGCTTGCGGTGTTTTGCCTGTCGGCTCAGCCAATCAGGGCCGGCAGCGAAATCGTCGCCGTCGTGCCCTGGCCGTCGGTGCTGGCGAGAGTCACGTCGCCCCGATGCCGGTCGATGATGGCTTTGACGATGGCCAGACCGAGACCGCTGCCACCCGTTTCACGGCTGCGGGCGGCGTCCGGGCGGTAAAACGGCTCGAACACATGGGGCAGTGCTTCGGCGGTTATGCCGATGCCGGTATCCGTCACCGAAAAGATCACCCGATCGTTGACCAAGCGGCTTTCCACCAGCACGGTGCCCCCGGACGGCGTGTATTTCAGGGCGTTGTCGATCAGGTTGCCGCATGCGCGCAACAACAACGCCGCATCGCCCTCGGTTTGAGCGGGGGCCAAGGCGGCCTTCAGGGTGATCCCCGTCTGACCGGCCAGCAGGTCACGCTCGGCGACAAGTTCACCGGCGACGGCGGACAGATCGACTGCCGACACGGTCAAAGGGACACCGTGGCGGTTCCGGGACAGGCTCAGCAATTCACCGGTCAGGGTGTCGAGGTTTCCCAGTTCCTTGCGCAGTCGGGCAATGTAGGGATTGTTGCCGAGGTCGTCCTCCAGCAGGTCCTGGGCCAAGGCCATCCGGGTCAGCGGACCACGCAGCTCGTGGGAGACATCCGTGAGCAGGTGCTCTTTCTCGTGGAGCATGCGGCGGACCTGCAAACGCATGCTGTCAAACGCTGCTGCCAGGCGTCCGAGCTCATCCTGCCGGTCAAGACGGACCGGCGTTTTCAGATCGCCGTCCGCCAGGCGGAGGACGAGCCCTTCCAGGCGCCGCAACGGGTGGATCACCCAGTAAATCAAGGGTGGGATGAGCACGAGGGCGAGCATGCCGATGACGAGGAGCGGCCAGTAGTAAAAGCGCCTTGATTGTTGTTGTCGGTTGCTACGGAAGGGGGGACGGAAACGCACGCGCAGGGCGCCGATCGCTTTACCCGCCTGGTCGACCCGGACCCAGTAGAACTGACCATAGGGGCTCGTCGAGGCACCCGTTTCCATGTCCTGGGCCTCGCGCCGCAGCTTGGCCGGAATGTGAGTCGAGTCAGACCAGGGGTAATACCAGAGCTGCACGGACATGCCCCGTTGCAGCTCAACCAGGCGGGCCTTGCCCGCCGGTGTCCCGGGTCCGGCTTCGGCGACTTCATCCGCCAGGAAGGTCACCTGGGGACTGACCCGTTCCTGGAAAATGCTGACTTCCTGATTGCGCATCATCGTATCAAAGGCAAAATAGATCACGACGGCCAGTGCGGAGAAGGCCACGACAGCGTAGGCATAAATTTTCAGGATCAGGGAATGCCTCAGCATTGAAAGCGGTAACCCACCCCCCAGACGGTCAGCAGGTGTCGCGGATGCCTGGGGTCCGGCTCCAGCTTGTGGCGCAGCCGACTGATGTGCAGGTCGATCGCCCGATCGAAGCTGTCGGAGGCACCGGCCTCATCCAACGTGTCGAGCAACTGCGCCCGGGTCGAGACGGTGCCCGGCGGATCGAGCAGCCGTTCGAGGAGTTTGTATTCTGTGGGGGTCAGGCTGACGGTGCGGTCCTGCAGGATCACAGTGCGGGTGTCGCCATCCAGGCGTACGACCTGAGCCGGTGCCTGTGTCGGTGTCGTGCGGCGGAGGACGGCGTGGATCCGGGCGAGCAGTTCTTTGGGGTTGAACGGCTTGGGTAGGTAATCATCGGCTCCCAGCTGCAAGCCCTGAATGCGGTCGTCATCATCGCCTCTGGCAGTGAGCATGATGATCGGTACGGTGGCGCCTGACGCCCGCAGGTCGCGACAGACGGCAAACCCGTCCTTTTCCGGCAGCATGACGTCCAAGAGGACGAGGCGTGGATCATCCTCTGCCAGGAGGCGCATGCCTGCCGATGGGCGGTCCGCCCAGCTCAGCTTGAAGCCATGACGCTGCAGATAGTCCCGCAACAGGGTCGCCAGATCGGCGTCGTCAACAATGAGCAGCAGTGTTTCGTGGGCCATGGTTCCATCCTGCCGGGTACACATGTCGCCGGCAAGGGCGGAGACCGGATTTACCGGCCTCCGGTTCCCCTTCTTGATTACTTGCTGGGGTGTCCGGCGTGTCCGTCATGGCCACCATGGCCAC
>JACMPN010000402.1 GCA_014377495.1 Candidatus Sericytochromatia bacterium | reverse complement strand
TTCACCGGCGCCACAGCCGTTACCTTTGGCGGTGCGGCAGCCACCGCATTTACCGTGGACTCAGCCACACAGATCACCGCCACGGCCCCTGCCCACGCCCTGGCGACAGTGGACGTCGTCGTGACGATACCGGGCGCCAGCGCCACCGGTACCGCCGCATTCCTCTATGGCCGGGTGACGACTTTCGCCGGCGGCTCAGGAGCCTTTCTCAACGACGTCGGCACCGCTGCCCGGTTCAATACCCCCCGGGGCGCCGCACTGGACAACGCCGGCAATCTCTATGTGGCGGACCAACTCAACCACCGGATCCGCAAGGTCGTCCTGGCCACAGGCGACGTGACGACCCTGGCTGGCAGCACTGCGGGCTACCTGGACGCGACGGGCACCGCTGCGCAATTCAACGAACCCTATGGCGTGGCGTTGGACGGTAACGGCAACCTGTACGTCGCCGATTATTGGAATAACCGCATCCGCAAGGTGGTCATTGCCACAGGTGCTGTCACCAGCCTGGCCGGCAACAACGTCGTAGGTGCGGTCGACGACACCGGGACGGCGGCGAGTTTCTGGGGACCTCGCGGGGTGGCGTGCGATGCGACCGGCAACGTCTATGTGTGTGATTCGGGCAATCACCGCATCCGCAAGGTGACACCGCTCGGTGTGGTCACGACTCTGGCCGGCAGCACGAACGGCTTTGCCGACGACACGGGGACAGCCGCCAAATTCTTTTTCCCACAGGGGCTGGCCGTCGATGCCGCAGGCACCGTGTTCGTCGCCGATTCCGGCAACCAGAAGATCCGCAAGGTTACCCCGACAGGTGCCGTGACCACTCTGGCCGGCAGCAGTCCCAGTGGGCTGGTCGAAGGCACCGGGGCGGGCGCCAAATTCTTCAACCCCTGTGGCCTGACGCTCGATGCCACCGGCACTGTCTACGTCACTGATACAAGCAACCACCGCATCCGCATGGTCACTGCGGCCGGCGTCGTGACCACCCTGGCCGGCAGTGTCGGTGGCACGTTGGACGGCGCTAGGCTGGGTGCCAAATTCCTCTACCCGTCAGGCATCGTCTATGACGGCATCGGTGCGTTCTACGTGGTGGATGTGGGCAACCACCGCATCCGCAAGATCCAGTAGTCCCGGCGCCGCCAACGCCCCGAGGGGATGGCGCTGGGGAAAGTCCGAAACGACAACGAGTGGCCCGCTGCCTTCCCGCAGCGAGACACTCTTCCATTTGACAATCAGAGGAAATCCGGCTTCAAAAGTTCCCAGACCTTGTCACTGAGCCCGCCAGTGGCATCGTTGATTTTGCCCTTGACGTACACGGCCTCGTCTTTGACATCATGGGCAGTATCGAACGTCTCGTCGACGGCCGACATCACTTCGTTGGCCACTGCCACCAATCCGGCAGCGATGACTGGCACACGGGACGGGGGCATCTGGACCGACGACACAGGCATCGATTTGCCGTCCGGGGTCGTCAGGACGCCGTCCTTGGGAGCGATCGTCAGCATCAGGCGATTGAAGCCGGTATCGAACGTCCTCACCGGCGTGCTGAGCTGCAGGTTGCTCCACCGCTCCATGAGCTCGGCGTTGGTCAACTTCTCTACTTTCCCGTGGGGGTTGGTGATCGTCCACCGCGTTTCGCCGTTGTGCACTTCGTAGCCACTGACGACCACGTAATGCAGCCCTGTCCCATCCGGCTTTTTCCCCTCGTCCGGCCAATCCGTCAGGATGACTGGCGGCAACCCCTGGTCGAGTATTTTCTTCAGGTCCTCGGTACCGGCGTCCTGGGTCATCCGGGCCTGCAAACCGGTGTCACGGGCGTAGTTCACGATGCTCGTCGGTGCCGTGAACGAATCGACGTATTTGTGGGGCCGGATGGCGTCGTCGACGGTAGCAACGGCCGAAAACTTCGCAGGTGCCTTGAGATAGGTCAGGACCATCGACAAAGACGTGGTCCCGCACGCGTTGCCGACCTGAGTTTGAGGCACGACCGCCAGTTCCCGTGGTGGCGGCACCTTGGCTTTGGCCTCGATTTCGGTCACCCGGGCCTTCGCTGCCTTGTATGCCGTCTTGTACGTCTGCACGTCGGCGTCGATCTGCAGGAGCTGCATCCCCTCTTTGGGCGAGACCCCGTCCCAGTTCTGGGCGCCTTCCGACACTGTCTGCAACAGTTCCGACGTTTGCAGCTCTGCATGATTGGCCTTGAGGAGCGACAGCGCTGCATCGACGATGAACGACGGTAGGCCTGACGAGGCCTTGAGGACCTTGAGCTGTCCGACCTCGGCCTTCAGGAGATCGACCGCCGCCTTAGCGACCTTGCCGCCTTCACTGTGTTTGGCGTAGTTCCCGATTTCTTTTTCCATGACGCCGATCAAAGTCGACAGGTTGGTGTCGATCGCGGCTTTCACGCTGTCGATCTGTGTTTGTACCGCCGCCATGTTCTTGACCCGGTCCTCATACAGGTCGTTGGAGGCGTTGATCGTCTGCAACTGGGCTTCGAGTCCGGCCAACTTCGTCTTGAGACCGCCCAGTTCGTTGGTCGCTCCCGCCAGAGCTCCGCCGATCTGCGCCAGGGCCATGTCCCGCTTCGCCTGATTGAGCGCCGCCCCGCGCACGTCCACCACCCGCTGATCCAGGGAAGTGATCGCCAGGGTCAGGCCATCGTGCTGGGCGGTCAGACCGGCCCGGACCGCCGGATCCGTCGCCTGGCTCAAGGCATACGCTACCTGAGCCCGCTGATCCCGCAGCGGGACCGTCGCTTTTTCGAAATCCTTGCGGTGGTCACCGACGGCCATCGGCTCACCTTTGGGACCGACCGTGCCGGGGATCGCCATGTCAACATCCAGCGTGTCGGTGAGCAACTCCGCCTGGAGGATCGCCCCGTATGTGCCCAACTCCTGGTCCCGGGAGCTGACCTGCGCCAAGCGGGCTTCGAGCTTGGCGGCCGTGTCGGGATTCTTTTGCGTCCGTGCCGCATCGATCTGCTGGCCCAAGACCTGCATTTCACCCGCCAACTGGCCTCGGGAGCGGACGACGTCGTCGAGCACGGAGAGCTTGTTCACCTTGACCATGTGGCCCCAGTCGAGATTGGAATCACTCCGGCGGAAACCCACGGTCGTATTGCGCACGCTGCCATGGCGGTCGAGTTGCTTATCCGTTGCAGCCCTGGCCAGGACGAGGCTGCCTTCGGCATGCGTCAAGACGTCTTCTGCTCCGGCCGTCGCGACCACCGAGACCTCATCGAAACCCTTGACCTTGTCCGTACTGACGACGGCGGCAAAGACATGGGCCGACGCATCGAATTGAAGCTGGCCCGGATCAAAGCCGGAAGCCGCCCGCGTCTCACCTTTGGCCGTGTCGATGTCGACCAGGGCGTATTTGGTCTCACCGGCCTCGTTGTGATAACCCACGACCAGCTCGTTGCCGTCGTCGGCCTGGGCCGCCTTCAGGGCCGCCGCGACATCGTTGTACTCTTTCGGTGCGGCGGTCAGGGTCACACCGGGCGATACCCCGGTGATCTTGTTCGTATCGAACGACATGCAGGTCTCCCCGGCGCCAGCCTTGGTGATAGTTGTCCAGGCCAGTTTTGTACCCGTCCAGCCGCGAGACAACACCGTTTCATCGTTGATTCCGCCGCTGACGGCACATCATGCGGCTTGTCGGCTGCCCAGAGCCCGGACGATTGGTTACGATGACAGGGTGGCCGGCCCGACCGAGATCCGATCCGGGGCCCCGCAATCACGAGCAAACGAAAAAGGTGAGGCTTCATGCAGATCCCGCAGACCGGTTTGTCCCACGAAGACGTGATGGCCAAGCTCGAAGAAAACCGGGGCAACGACGCCGACTGGCGTCATGCCAAGACCTGGAGTCTCGTCTACAGCGCCGGCGAGGACATCGAGCGGGTCGTCAAAGAGGCCTACCTCAAGTATTTCTCCGAAAACGCCCTCAACCCCAATGCGTTTCCGAGCTTGCGCCAGTTCGAGGGTGACGTCATCTCGATGGCCGTCACCATGCTCCACGGCGAAGAGGACAGCGTCGGCAGCATGACGACCGGCGGCTCCGAGAGCCTGCTGATGGCCGTCAAAACGGCCCGTGAGTGGGCCCGTGAGAACATGCCCCACGTCACCGAGCCGGAAATGCTGGCCCCGCTCTCCGTCCACGCCGCCATCGAAAAGGCCTCCCACTACTTTGGCGTCAAAGTCGTGCACATCCCCCTCGATGCCGGTTTCCGGGCCGACGTGGCCGCCGCCCGAGAGCTCGTCACCCCAAACACGATCCTGATCATCGGCTCGGCCCCGGCTTATCCGCAGGGCGTGATGGATCCCATCGAGGATCTCGCCGCCCTGGCCCAGGAAAAAGGCATTCTCTGCCACGTCGATGCTTGCCTCGGCGGCTTTTTGCTGCCCTGGGTCGAAAAGCTCGGTTACCCCATCCGCCCCTTTGACTTCCGGGTGCCGGGCGTGACCTCGATCTCCGCCGACATTCACAAGTACGGCTACGCCGCCAAAGGCGCCAGCGTCATCCTCTACCGGACCCGTGACCTGCGCCGGCACCAGTTCTTTGTCTATCCCGACTGGCCGGGCGGTCTCTATGCTTCACCGACGATGACCGGCACCCGCCCCGGTGGCGCCATTGCCGCTGCCTGGGCAGCGCTGAACTACATCGGCGAAGCGGGCTACATGCGGCTGGCCAAGGTCGTCATGGACACGACCAAGTCCCTGCAGGCCGGCATCCGGGCCATCCCGGAACTGAAGATCCTCGGCGAACCGGACATGAGCGTCACAGCGTTCACGTCCGATGACATCGACATCTACATGCTGGGCGACCGCATGGAAGAAAGGGGCTGGAAGCTGGACCGCCAGCAGCTGCCGCCCTGCCTGCACATGATGGTCACCCCGCCCCATGCGGCGATCATCGAGCCGTTCCTTTCCGATCTGCGGGAGTGTGCAGCCTCTTTGCAGGGGACCGATGCCACACCGGAAGGGGCAGCGGCGATGTACGGCATGCTGAATTCCCTGCCGGATCGCGATGCCGTCAAGGACTTCCTGCGGGATTTCATGGAAACGTAGTTCCGTTCAGTGGGAGCGGCCAGGCTGACGCCGGTCGTTCCCCCGCATTTTTGGCCCCGGAGACCTGCCCATGCCCGAGATCACCACGTCCAACGTCTTCAAGAACCTGAATGATCTGGCCCGGTTGCCCTATTTCAGGGTCAACGAGGAAGACCGGATCGCCATCGTGGACCAGTCGATCGGCCCCGTCATCGACGTCCACACCCACCTCGCCCTGGCTTACCT
>JACMPN010000401.1 GCA_014377495.1 Candidatus Sericytochromatia bacterium | reverse complement strand
CGAGGCACACCCAGAGGGGCTGAGGGGTGCCCCCCCCACCCCGCCCCCCCCCCCCCCCCCGGCCCCTCCGCCCGCCGTTGGCGGGATGGGTCTCGGAGGAGGAGATAGTACAGTTGGCCATGGTGTTTCAGGCGACCGGCCAGTTCGGCGGCTGCGGCGCCGGCACCCAGAAAGACGTCGACCCGGGCCTGGCCCCGGATGGCGCCACCGGTGTCCTGATCCACGGCATAGCGGGCGATCCCGTGTTCGGGCACCGTCACGTAAGCCAGGGCCCCATGGGGATAGAGGCGCTTGTCCGTGGCGATCGAGCGGCCGGACGTCAGCGTGATCCGCCCGGAACCGTACGGGCCTCCCTCCGACAGTTTGAAAAAACAGTAACTGGGGTTGCGGTTGAAATACGTCTCCCGTTTGGTGGGATTCGCCTGCAGATAGGCGACGATTGCCTGCCAGGACAGGGTTTCCTCCGTCAGGAGGCCCTCGTCGATGAAGATGCGGCCCAGACTGCGGTAAGCCTGGCCATTGCTGCCGGCAAAGTTGACATTGACCGTTCGTCCGTCCTCGAAATGCAGCAGCCCCGAACCCTGGACCATCAGGGAGTAGCGGGCGTACGCATCACTTACCCAGGCGATTTCGAGGCCCCGGTTGGCCAGGGCACCGGCTGCGATCTGCGCCCGGCTGTAATTGCGGTTGCTGGCGGGGTAGCTGTGCAGGGGCAGGCTAAACACGGCGTCCCGTTTGGTGCGGGCCTCCAGCAACGGCAGGTAGTACCCGGTCATGTAGGCGTCACCCTGGTTCAGGGTTTCGAACTGCCGTTGGACTTCACGGGCAAAACTGGGCTGGCCGAAATGCTGGCGTACGACCTCAGCGAAAACGACCAGGGTCCGGCGCATCTGGTCGGTGGTCGTCGTTCGGTTGCCGATCTTGACGGAGCGGTTGGGTTTGCCGGCCATGGCGTCGATCTGACGCTGCAGAACCAACAGCAGGCTCTCCTGATCGACATTGTCCACAAACGGGGGCGTCACCGGGATCGGCAGGATGGCCGCCGACGGGACCGGCGTCGGTGCCGCCGCCGTGGGGACCGGACCGGACGGGGTCATCGGTGAGACCGAGACGACGCCTGCAGGGGTCGGTTCAGCTTGGACGAGGGGACTCGCCAAAAGAATCAAGCCAAGGGAAACGCTGAGGGCTTGCCGCAAAGTCACCACGCCTCTTTCAGAAAGGGACCCCTGGCCGCCAGCGTAACACATGCCCATGGGGTGCTCGGAACCAATGGACGGAGCCGACCGTCGTACTCCATAGCGATCTCGGCGTGCCTGCTCGCCGGACCGGGACTGGCCAATCGATAACCAGGGAGTATGATGGCCCTAAGGTTTGGGAGGCGATGCGCAAGCATTTCCACCGAGCCGGACGGAGACACGCCGTGCGGATGCACGGCAGGGGGCACACGATGACACGAGAGCGCTGGTACACACTGCAGGACGCCTCCGAGCGTTATTGGATCCACAGGGCCAAGCGCGCCGATCGCACCGCCGGGCGGAGCGACTCTACCTACGGGATCTTCGAACAGGCCCGCACCGGCTGGCGTCTGCTGGCTTTCACGTTCCTGGCCTGGGAGGTCCTCGGTCGGGACCCCGTCAATCACACCGGCAACTCGTTTCGCCTCAACGGGGCGTACAGCGAGCCTTGGGACGTCGGAGGCGAGCTGGTCAGCGAAGCGGATCTGACCACCATCCTCGATGGCCCGCACGTATTGGGCAGCCTGGTCCTCTCACAGGCCGGGATCACGGATGCCGGCTTGCGGCAAGTCATACTGGCGACAGGGGCCGGGGCGGACGTCCCCGAACTGGGCGAAGGCGCCCGCCTCTCCCACGTCGGTGCCACGGCGACCCACTTCTATAACCGCAACGGCAGCCATCATGCCCTGATCCTGCCCGACGACGGCCCGCCCGTCATGGTCGATCCGCAGGCGCTCGTCCCTGAGCTGAGCCGACAGGTGGAGTCCGCCCATGCCGCCCTGCAGTCGGCGATGGGACAGGCCAGGCTGGACTGGGTGGCGCTGGAGCGCCTGACCATGGCCATCCGCGAGATTACCGAAGCGATCCGGCGGGCCGTCTGGGCAGCCCATATCACGGCCGATCCGGAGGTCCAGCTGGCCCCGTCGGCCCAGGCGCCCCTGCTGCCGGCCCCCTCCCACGAGGTCATCCTGCACCTGCTCTCAAGCATCAGCCCGCTGACCACGTGGGAGCCGGACCGGGATCAGGCCCCCCAGCACGTGACGGCCTTTTCCACCCTCTTTGTGCCGGTCGCCGGCCAGGTCGCCTCTCCGGACGGGGCCTGGGATCTCGTCAGCGGCTTGAGCGATGAGTCCCTGCTGGTCTTTCTCATCGCCGTCAGCCGCTGGTGCCAGGCGGCGGCGGGCCAACCGATGCTCCAGCCCGTGCCCCTGTCCGTGCAGGAGATCCTCGCCATGCGGGGTATCGCCAAGCACAAGCACGGTGGCTTCAAGACCGTCGACAAGCGGCGGATCGTCGATCAGTTGCAGGCCCTGAACGCGATCTGGGTCGCCATGCACGCCCCTTGGGGGGAAGCCGGTCAGACCCGCTCGCGCCTCCTGGACGTGGTCGCCGCCCCGTCCGGCAATCCGTACGACTTCCTCGTGGCACCCGGGTCCTGGGTCCTGGCGGCGGGGGACTCCACCCGGCAACTCGGCTATTGGTTTGAAGCCCTCGCCAAGTTGGACCGTCGGCATGAGGGGCTGGCCCTGCGCCTCGGTCTCTACCTCTGCCTGCAATATCGGATCAGGGCCAGCTATCGCAACTTCGAGCAGCCCTGGCGGGTGTCGACCCTGGTGTCGGCCGCCCAGCCAGGTACCGGCGAGCATCATGGCGAGTTGGATCGGCGCAATCCCAAACGCCTGCGCTGGCAACTCGAAGGGGCCCTGGATCGCCTGAATGAATTGGGCGTGCTCGAGTCCTGGGAGTATGCGGGTGATGAACCCATTGACGAGGGCAAGGGCTGGTTTGATGGCTGGATGAACGGCCGCATGATCATCCGTCCGCCCGCAGTGCTGCAACAGCGCTACCAGGCCATTGCAGTCAGTCGTAAGTCTGCAGCGTTGCCTCTGCGGGCGAGCCGGGCCAAGGGCAGTGCCGGAGCCAGTGCCTGATCGGTCCATCCCATTGCCAGCCCACCCATAAGCGTGGCCAAATACAGGGCCGCCACGGCGATCGCCACACGCAACGGTGGTGATCGCCGTGGTCGTTTGGGGCCGGTAACCCGCTTGACGTCTCGACCATCTGCTTGGGGCAGGCAGCCTCGATGGGGGGCTAATGCCGGCGGTTTGCCCTGCCGAGCGCCCGGGTGCCAGGCCTCGAAAACCCATGGGCGTCAATTGAGACCTATCCGGGACGGGTGCTGAGCCGGGCGGTTGATCGGTCCATGCCGGAACGGTGTGGGCCGATTGGCGCTTGGGGCTATGGCGATGGTCAAGTCGTGCCGATTAAGGAAGTATGCTCGTAGGGGTTGAGCGTTGGAGGTTTCATGCGGCGGCTGACGGCGGGGGTTCTGGCGACGGTGTGGTTGTCGGGCTGTGCCTCGGCCATGGTCGTGACGACCCAGCCGACCACCAATTCCGCCACCACCGGCGCGGCTTCGCCTGGGGCCCCGGAGTCCGGCAGGCCGCCCGGTATGACGCCGGCTACGGCGCCGGTCAGCACACCCACCCCGAATGCCAGTCAGCCGCCGGTCATTCCGTCGCAGGCTTTCCGTTTTCTCACGCCCCGTGACGGTGCCGTCCTCACGGGCGATACGGTCATCTCCCTGGCCGGTGTGCCGGCTGGCGGTACGTTCACCCTGACGATCGACGGTGGCACCGGCCCTCAGCCGGCCACCCTGGAACCAATGGCGGCCGGGCAGTTGCTGTGGCGGGTGGCCAGTCTGCCGGACGCCGCCTACACCCTGCGGGCTGACGTGACCCTGCCAAACGGGGTGGCCGGGATCGCCCGGAGTCACGTGCGCCTGTTCCGACGGCCCGGCGTCGGTGGCGGTGGCGGGGGAGTAACGGCCGGTGCGCCGGCGCCCGTCGCCGTCCGGCCTTT
>JACMPN010000400.1 GCA_014377495.1 Candidatus Sericytochromatia bacterium | reverse complement strand
CAGCCCACCTTCTACCTGCTTCTCAACGTCCTGACCATGGGCGTGACCCACCGGGACCGGGTACGGACCGCCCTGATCGCCCCGTTCCGCGCCGGCAAGACGTTGAAGACCCGCCTGCAGACCTTCGGCGACATCGTCGACAAGGAAGACGAAGACCGCCTGGAAGCCCTCGGCAGCCTGGTGCTGCTCGCCCGGGCCCTGGACCGGACGATGAGCCAGCAGGTACGCGCCGTGCAGGTGACCCGCAAAAAGAAGAATGTGGTCCTCCAGTGCTACGGCCGCGAAGAGAGTCTGCTCGAGTACGAACTGCTGCAGGACGTCCTGCAACGCTTTCAACGCACGTTTAAAGCCCCGTTCACGATAGTCGCCAAAATGAAGGAGGTCCCCCATGAGTAAGGCTGAGGTCGAGGTCGAAGTCCAATTCGAGGTTCAGCAGGAGCTGGCGATCGGGTTGCAGGGCCTGCAGAAAAAATACAAAGCCGATACCAACCACGCCAAGCAGGTGACGGCCCTATCCGAAATCCTCTTTCGGGAGCTCGCCCCCCTGCACGGCCTGTCCGACGGGCGCCTGGACTGGCTGCGGGCCGCCGCCCTGCTGCACGACTTGGGCCACTTCATCAACGAGCGGGGCCACCACCGTCACTCCCACCACATCATCAGCCACGATCCGGCCCTCAGCACGTGGCCCCCTGCGGCCAGAGACGCCATCGCCCTGGTGGCGCTGAACCACCGCAAAGCCCGGGCCAAGGGTCTCGAAGCGCTGTCCAAGACGGACCTGCGGGAGATCCGGGCCATCACCGCCCTGCTCCGCATCGCCGATGTCCTGGATGTCGACCACCGCCAGGACGTGACGATCGAGGCCGTCACCCACGATGCCGCCGAGCACGTCCTGGTGCTGAGCGTCAAACACTTCGACCCCGTCGCCCACGCGGAACGGCTGCAGCGCAAGGTCGGCTGGGCCGCCGAGCTCTGGCAGGTGGCGATCACCGTCGACAACGGCAAGCAATCCGTTCGCATCACCTGCTGACCCGTGGCCTGAAAGGACCTGAAACCCTGCATGTCAGAAACCCTGAAACAGACCGGAGAGAGCCCGGCCGCCCACGTGGCGCCGTCGACCGATTTGGAACTGGCCTACTACCTGATCAACCGGGAGCTGAGCTGGCTGGCGTTCAACGAACGCGTCATCGAGGAAGCCAAGGAACCCGCCAATCCCCTGCTGGAACGGCTGAAGTTCATTGCCATCGCCGCCTCCAACCTGGACGAGTTTTTCATGGTCCGGGTGGCCAACCTCAAGGAGCAGAGCCGGCCCGGCCTGAAACGGCGGGACAGCGATTTGCTCAAACTGGTCCAGACCCAGCTGCTGGCGATCTCCGAACGGGCCCACGTGCAGGTCTTCGAGCTGTATCGGGTCCTGAACCAGACCTTGCTGCCGGAACTGCAGCAGGAGGGCATCGTCCTCAGCACCTGGGAGGATTTGACCGGGGACCAGCAGGCCTTCGTCGAGGAGTTTTTCCACCGCCACGTGTATCCGGTCGTCACGCCGATGGCCATTGATGCCGGCCGGCCCTTCCCGAAGCTGCCGAACAAATCCCTGAATCTGGCAGTCGAGCTGGAACGGCCCGGCCAGCGCTTTCGTAAGCGGCTCTTTGCCGTGGTGCCCCGTCCGGCGGTCCTGCCCCGTTACCTGCAGGTTCGCTCGGACGATGAAGTCGACCAGTTCATCCTCCTGGAAGACATCCTGCGGCAATTCATGCCGACCCTGTTCGAGGGCTATCGCGTCCGCTCGGTGAGTGCCTTCCGGATCACCCGGGACGCCGACGTCTCCTTCGACGAGGAATTCACCGACGACCTGCTGAAAACGATCCAGACCGAGCTGAAACGGCGCCACCGTGGGGCAGCCGTGCGCGTGGAGATCGAAGACACGATGCCCGCTCCCGTCCGGGCGACGCTGCAGAAGGCCCTCGATCTGGCAGTGGCGGACATCTATGCCGTGAAAGGGCCGCTGGACCCCACGCTGTTCATGGGATTCGTCACGATCCCCGGCTTCGACGATTTGCGCTTTCCGCCGCTCCACGCGCAGCTGCCCCAGGACTTCTCGGGTCAGCAGAGCATTTTCGAGGCCATCGCCGACAAAGACATCCTGATGCACCACCCGTACGAGTCCTTCGAGCCGGTGGTGCACTTCATCCGCCAGGCGGCCGAAGACCCGAACGTGCTGGCCATCAAGCAGACGCTCTACCGGGTCAGCGGCGGCTCGCCCGTGGTGCAGGCCCTGGCCCGTGCTGCCGAGATGGGCAAGCAGGTCACCGTGCTGGTCGAGCTCAAGGCCCGCTTCGACGAGGAGAAAAACATCGTCTGGGCCAAACAGCTGGAAGACTCCGGCTGTCACGTCATCTATGGCCTCGTCGGCCTGAAGACCCATGCCAAGATCACCCTGGTGGTCCGCAGGGAAGGCGATGAGATCCGGCGCTACGTCCATCTGGGCACCGGCAACTACAACGATGCCACGGCCCGGACGTACACGGACATCGGCCTGTTCACGGCCCGGACCGAGTTCGGCGTCGACGCCTCGGCCTTCTTCAACCACCTGACCGGTTACTCCGTGGCGCCCCGCTATACCCATTTCATCACCGCCCCCACGGGGATGCGGGAAGCCATCGTGAAGCTGATCGAGCGGGAGAGCCGGCGGGCGGCGGCGGGCAAGGGTGGCCGCATCCTCGCCAAGATGAACTCCCTCACCGACGAGGGTCTGATCATCTCCCTGTACAAGGCGTCACAGGCCGGCGTCCAGATCGACCTGATCGTCCGGGGCATGTGCCGGCTGCGGCCGGGCCTGACCGGCGTCAGCGACAACATCCGGGTGACCAGCATCGTCGGCCGGTTTCTGGAGCATAGCCGCATCTTCGTCTTCGGCAACGACGGCCACGACGAGGTCTATCTTTCCAGTGCCGACTGGATGAACCGCAACCTCGTCCGCCGGGTGGAACTGTTCTTCCCGGTGCTCCAGGAGGACCTCAAGGCCCGCCTGAAGACGATCCTGGAAATCAGCCTCGCGGATACGGTGAAGGCCCGCCAGCTCCAATCCGACGGCACCTACGTCCGGCCGGTCGCCGTGACCCGCCAGATCAATAGTCAGGAACTGATGATCAAGGAAGCCAAGGGGCACCGACCGGAAAAGCTCCTGGCGCCGCACAAGCCGATGGCCCCCGTCGCCGAACCACTGGCCATCGCCGTCCTCCGACCCGTGGAAAAGGCCCAGCGGCGGCCCGCCAAAGCGACAGTGGCGACACCGAAGCTCGGCCGGCGGACACCGTCCGAAACGACGTGATCACGGCCCGCTAAGCACCTACTGGGATAGGCTCAAAGGGCCCAGTTCTGTGCGTACGAAAACAGGATCTGCGGCGCACCCCGTGCAAGAACGTTCGGATGACGACACAAGAGCGACTGGGCCACTACCGACCCTCGCAATTTTTTGGCAGACATTGGATTTCGGGCTGGTCCCCGCTCGGTCCAAAAAGGTCAAAAAACACCTAACTGCAGCCTTAGGGGTAGTAAAGGAATAACTTCGGTCGTCTGTGTGCCGATGGCATCGGTGTTGCAGCGTTACCGATGGTTACCGTCCTGCCGTAGGACGATTCCTCACGCTGCCTCACCTCACCGGCCCGTCGATCCACAGTCTCGGTCAGTTATTCCTTTACTACCCCTAACCACCCAAACGCTGTCGGAACGCTGGCAAAAGCTCCGAGTACAGGTCAGCCCTACTCGTTGGAGCACTTTGCCGAAAAAAGACCAAGTCGCTGGAACATCGAATCCGCCGCAAGCTCTTGAAACCTGGTGTAAATCGTGTCACTTATTGCGTTTCCGAGGAGGGGAGATGATAAGCTGCCGCTTGGGCTTTCTTTAGGCTGATTTTTGCCCTTATGTCATTTGACCGTTACACATAGGGGTCCTGCTCGCCATGCCTTCACGCAACCATGTTCTGGCAAGTCTCGTCTCTGTATTGCTGGTGGCGGCCTGCGCACCCAACCTGCCGTCGATCCTGCCAGCCGAAGCGCCGAAACCCGCCCCAAACCTGGCCGCGCCTACAACTGCCCCCCAGGCTGCTGTGCCGCAACCAGCCCCCGCAGCGGTCGTCTCGGGCGTCCAGGCCCCGGCGCCTCTGGCCGCCCCAGGCTTGACCTGGATTATTCAGCAAATATGCAGCGCCTCTCGGTGGGGGCAGGTTGCCCCGGCTGAAGGTGGCCGTCGGAATGCAAAAGGCATCAAAACCGTTGGCTGAGCGCCCGTTGTTCGTCGTGTGCGGCTGGCAGCGTCAGTCCGCTGTAGGCAACCGGCGTGCGGAAGCGTCCCTCATCGGGGCCGTGCTCGGTTGTGCAGGTGAAAGAGCCGTCGTCAGGTCGGTGACAGCCGCTGTGTCAGCAAGGCCCACAGGTCCTGGTGAGGGTGGCTGGAGGCCAGATGCAGCGTGATTTTGCGGACGGTCTGCCGTACCCAGCCGGCAACCTTCAGCAGCCGCAGTCTCAGCGTGTCGAACTGCCAGGCCGCCGCCTCGGTGCCGGCCAGCATTTCCCGCAGGGCGTGCATCAGCACGTAGGCGGCGGCATGCAGCATCAACCGGAAACAGTTGGCCATCGCCGAATGGCAACTCATGCGGTCACCGTTGAGGGCGGACTTGAAGGCCTTGATCCAGTTCTCCGACGCCCCCCGCTGGCAATACCGCTCATAGAGCGTGATCGGCAGGCCCGGCAGGTTGGTCATCACGTAGCGGACGTTGGACCGGTGCTCGTTCACCTCGACCTTCCAGATGACCTTGCGGGCATGCGGCCAACTGTCCGCCTTGTAGGCGCCTTTGCCGCAGATGCGGTGCGGCACGCCTACGACCTTCAGGCCCAATTGGGCGGCGGCGAGGGTTTCGGCAGAAAGGGCGGCCAGGCGTTTGTTGGGCGTGATCCCGACAATGTAGTCGACGCCATTGCCTTCGCACCAGTCGTACAGTTCCGGGCTGGAAAACCCGGCATCACAGCGGATCAGGATCTGAACCTTCGGCCACTTGGCCCGCAACTTCGGCAGGAACCGGATCAGAAACGGCAGGAGTTCGTCGGCCTGGCCGGCGACACCGGGCCGGAGGATCGCTCCGAGCAGCGACTGATCCGTACCGCAGAAAATCAACAGAGGCATGTAGCAGGTCTGGTCGTACAGGCCGTTGAACAACGCCAACTGCTGGTTACCGTGGGTTTCAGCATTGGTGCCGTCGGCATCAATGACGATCCGGCGCCGACGCTTTGACTGGCGGGCCAGGTACACGTCGATCAGCAAGTCCCAGAGGCGCATCAGGTCGGCTTCGCTGACGGCGTTCTCCAGTCGGGACAAAGTTGGCTGGCTGGCCAGGTCGTCGCCGCTGACCGGTTGGCGGCCAACGGCCAGTTTGTAAACGGGATCGTGCCGCAGGGTCGTGGCATCGTTACAATCCTCCCATCCGAGGGCGATCTGGTAGATGCGCTGGCGGAGGAGTTCGGCCATGGGATGCACGACGTACAGGGGATTGCGGCGGTCCTGGATGACGCTGGCCATCGCCGCAGTCAGACCAAGGCGTCGATCGACCAGACTGAGCAGCGAGACGCCGGCATCGCTGGTGGTGTGGTCGGCGTCGAAGATCGCCCCGACTTCCTGGCGACGGGTTGCCCAGAGAGGGAGTTGCTCGGTATGCTTGCTCATGCGGGTTTCGGCCCTGTTTTCGAGGTGGGTGTAAGATTCCACCAACGTTACAGGTTTCGGGCCCGTTTGTCGCGTCCAGGCAACACCAACCGCGCAACCTGTCACACGGCCCGAACGGGATCAAGCGCAAGCAGTGACTGAGTTCAAGCCCACTCGGTCATGCCGGCCGTGAATAATCCAGGCTATGTCAAAGCTTTGCTGGCGTGCGTTGCCGAGGCCGGGTTGGAGACCCTGTGCCTCAAGGCGTTGGAAATCCCCGAGACCGATGCGAGCGACGAAGCGGCGGTCCCGCACGAGCGCGACTGGTTCGGCGGCGCAGCACT
>JACMPN010000399.1 GCA_014377495.1 Candidatus Sericytochromatia bacterium | reverse complement strand
CGGGAAGGCGTCGACCGGCTGACGCACGGGTTCAGCGAAAAGGTCATCGGCGCCGTCGCCGACCAGTTCAATCCCTTCTGAAGAGCGAAGGTGCGACAGGAGGCTATTCCGGCAGGTTCAGGGCGAGTCGGATTTGAGTCGGGTTCTGGCGACAGCTCCGGCTGGAGCTTAGCCAGGTTCCGGCCACCAGGCGGGCCGCTATGGAACGCCTGAAGCCCGCTTACTCGGTGGGAGTGGCTGGGGTGGCTGCGGCAACTTCCGCCGGTAACGGTTTGCCTGGTGTCGCCTCGAACTCACGGGCCCACTGAAGGAACCGGTCGACAGGGACGGCGTACTCTTTGCCCCGCTTGGCGTAAAGCACGGTCGGCTGCTTGCTGAAACTCCCACGGGCCGGCCGGATGCCGACGATCAGTGCCTGGATTTCCGGGTTCAACCGCGAGCGCCAGATCTGACCCTTTTCAATAGAAACCGCCATATGCGCAAGCCGCCTTTCAAGAAACACGATCCCTAGTGTACCCCGGCCGGGTGGTCCCGGCCAAACTCAGAAAGCATCCCAGGTTCGTCCATTCTGCTCGATCCTGCCATCAGGGCCGGGCGGGCGCCCAGGGAGCTTGGGTAACCGATCAGGGCCGTCAACGTACGCCTTCACGGGCGGGCAGGATACACAGGTCTTGCCAGCTGCAATGGCAATGCAAAACCGCCTGCCGCACGGGGCGGCGACAGGCGGTCAGTCGTGATGGTCCTTAGTTGACGGAAACAACCTTCTTGGCGGTCCGTTCGTCCTGTTTGCGGTCGGCCCGCAACTGGCCGACGAGCTCGGTGAGGGCATCGACCTTGGCGGTCAGCTCGCTCAGCTCACCAGCGGCGGCCGAGACCTGCCGGCTGCGGTTGAACACGGACTCCACCTTCGCCTGCACCCGTTGCGGCAGCGCTTCGGCCTGGGTCAGCCACTGGCGCATCTGCAAGGCATACTCATCCTGGCCGGCTTCGCCCCGTGACGCCAGGTCGGCGAGGAGGGCGTCGAGCTTTTCGCCCGTCACCGAAGCGGCACCAATGCCGGCCCAGAGCAATTTTTTGACGAGGCTTTCCACCTTGTTGCTTTCACGCAGCAGCCCCTCGAGGATGTAGCGCTTGAACATCGCCTGCTTGGTATCGAGGTCCTCACGGACAAACAACTCGGCCAGATACCGGTTCGTGACATCCTTGCCGGTAGCGTCGTGGACCTGAAACTCACTGTGATCCCGGACCAAAGTCGCCAACTCGTTCAGGCTGATGGGCTCTTTCGCATCCGACAAGAGCGTACGATCGGCTTGTGCGTGAATGATCTGCATGACGGGCTCCTTATTGCCTCGGGCGGTGGCCAGTCCGGCCGGCGTCTTGATGCACCGCATAACGATCATAATGCGGTGCATTACAGCTGTCAACCCGACGTGCTTCCAGGCTGGGCCGGGCATCGTATGCTGTGGGGGTTCTGACGTCGCAGGAGGAGATCACAATGACGGCCGTGGAGAGCAGTGAAAAGACCGGTGCCGAGCTGGTTGCGTGGAATCTGGGGGATTTGTTCACGGGGGCGGATGACCCGCAACTGGCGGCCACGATGGACGCCGCCCTGCAGGAGGCGGAGCGTTTTGCCGCCACCCACCGGGCCCGCATCGTCCCGGGCCTGACGGCCGGCACCCTGGCCAATGCCCTGCATGCCTTGGAGTCAATCCACGACCGGATGGGCCGGGTGCTCAGTTTTGCGTACCTGCAGTTTGCCGCCGACACGAGTGCACCCCGCCACGGGGCCCTCCTGCAGGCCATGCAGGAACGGGCGACTGCCATCGGCCGTCATCTGCTTTTCTTCGACCTAGCGTGGGTCGCCATCGCCGACGACGAAGCCACCCGCTTGTTGGCGGATCCCGTCCTGGCCCGATGGGGCTACTACCTGCAGCGGGCCCGGGTCTACAAGCCGCACGTCCTCAGTGAGCCCGAAGAAGCCATCCTGGAAGAAAAGGCCAACACCGGAGATCGGGCGTTCACCCGCCTTTTCGACGAGGTGATCACCCGCATGCGTTTCCATTACACGGGACCGGACGGCGTGCAGGACATGAGCCAACAAGAGGTGCTGACCAGGCTATACGACACGGACAGGGCCGTGCGCGAGGCGGCGGCGACCGCCCTGACGGCGGGACTGCAGTCGGAAAGTCACGTGCTGACCTACCTCTTCAATGTGCTCGTACAGGACAAGGCCGTCGATGACCGACTGCGTGACTACGACGATCCCATGCTGTCCCGTCACCTGGCCAATCAGATCGAACCACAGGCCGTCCAGGCCCTGATCGCCGCCGTCGAGCAGAACTACAGCCTCGTGCACCGGTATTACGCCCTGAAGCGGCAACTGCTGGGTCTGGAGACGCTCTACGATTACGATCGGTACGCCCCGATCGGCACGGCCAAGCAGATGATTCCCTTTGCGGAAGGCCAACAGATCGTTCTCGATGCCTTCGGAAAGTTTTCACCGCAGATGCGGGCGATCACCGCCGAGTTCTTCGACAAGCAGTGGATCGACGCCGCCCTCCGGCCCGGCAAACGCGGCGGGGCCTTCAGCCACAGCACCGTGCCTTCGGCGCACCCGTACATCCTGCTGAACTACACCGGCCGCCTG
>JACMPN010000041.1 GCA_014377495.1 Candidatus Sericytochromatia bacterium | reverse complement strand
GGAGACCAACAAACCAACCCCCCCCGGCCCCCCGGTTCGCGCGTTTGGGCTTTGTGTTTTGACCCTATACCCGACGGCGCGTGGGGCCGTATTGGGCGTATTTGGCAGCCGTTGTGCCGGGGCGGGCGGCAAAGGTGGGGACTGCTGATGCCTGGACCATTTCCAGCGATGCGGGCAGGCCCGACGGGGGCACTGACGTAGTCACCGCCACTGCGGGCGCCTGTGCCACGGGCCTGGGCAGCCCGGGCGTGGGTGTGAAAGACATGGGTGCCACCGGCAGGCTGGATGCCGAAGTGAGAGCGGGAGACAATGGGGCAGGCTCAGGTGCTGACGCCCGCTGGCCTGAGTATTCCGTAGCGACCTTTTGCGACGAATTCACCCAGAAACCCAGGCGCTGACATTCGGCCCGGGGGTTGCGCCGGATCTTCTCGACGGACGCCGTGATCGCCGCCACCATCCGGGTGTGGTATTCCACTTTTTTGACTTTCAAGATTTCCTGAAAGGCCCGTTTGCCCGTCACGTAATGGGGTTGCAGCTTGTTCAGGGCGAGGGTGTAGATATCCAGGATGCATTGATCACAGCGACAGGCATCAGGGATACGCGGCAGGAGTTCGTGCAACGCGTTCCACGTGAGGTCTTCGATGACGTTGATTGCCCGTCTGGTCATGGGGAAATGCTTTCTGACTGCCTGCCATGTCGGTCACACGGCGACACTGATGCTATAACGATAGAGTCAATCTCACACTGTCAGGCGCTGGCCGTCTGTGCTGCATTTGGCATCTGCCTATCCGTCACATACCCGGCGGAATTCCGCCCTTAACCCACCGGAGACGCCATGGCTCGTGTCGGACTCGTTGACTCGCCTCGGTTCGAGGACCATTTGACAGCCGAGTGCCCGGAGCGTCCAGCCCGTGTGCCGGCCATCCGCCGCACCCTTGACGAACAAGGCCTCCTCGACCGCTTGACGTCCGTGTCCCCCGGTCCGGTCGATGGGGAGTTATTGCGGCGGATTCATTCTGACGCATACGTGCAAGAGGTCCTCCGATTTTGTGCAGAAGGCGGAGGTCTGCTTGACGACGGCGACACGATCGTCAGTACGGCGTCGGCCGAGGTCGCCATGCTGGCGGCCGGAGGCGGCGTGGCGGCTGTCGAACAGGTCATGTCCGGGACCCTGGACCGGGCTTTCGCCTTGGTCCGGCCGCCCGGCCATCATGCAATGCCGGACCGGGCCATGGGCTTTTGTCTGTTCAACAACGTCGCCCTGATGGCGGAACGGGCCCGACAGTTGGGGGCTCGCCGGGTGATGATCCTGGACTGGGACGTGCACCATGCCAATGGGACACAGGCCGCTTTCGCCGATCGCGACGACGTCTTCGTTCTCTCATGGCATCAAAGCGGCCTCTGGCCCTATAGTGGCGCCGTCTCGGAAGAGGGGACCGGAGCCGGCACCGGCACCACGCTAAACCTGCCGATGACCCGGGGATCGGGTGACGCAGCCTACTGGCAGACCTGGCAGGAACTGGTAGTCCCCGCTGCGGAGCGCTTTCAGCCAGACCTGCTGCTGCTGTCAGCCGGATTCGACGCCCATTGGCGGGACCCCTTGGCCGACATCCAGTTGAGCGTGCCCGGGTATGCCCGGATGGCCCAAGCCCTCGTCACATTGGCCGAATCACTGACCCAGGGCCGGCTCGTCGCCGTTCTGGAAGGGGGGTACGACTTGCAGGGCTTGCGCCATGCCGCAGCGGCGACGATCCGGCAATTGCTGGATGCCGATGGCACAGCGATCGATCCATTGGGCCTATCGCCAAGAGGAACCGTGAAAGAGGCGGACAACCTGATTCGCACCGTACGGACGCAGCATGCCTGGTTTCGGGACTGAGCGCGACTGGCGCAGACTGCACGCATGTAACGGCCTCTGGCATCACCAAACAACCCTTTAATGTTCAGGCCCGCGATGCCGATCACTGTTAAGGGATACGGAACCTCCTTTAAATCCGCTTCCTTGCTCAAGGTGGCGCGCGTCACGTAGGATGAACGGAGCAACTTTTCGTACGGGCGGCGGGTAGCTGACGGTCATGACTTGAGCGAAAGGGCCACTGTCGAGATGGACATGGCGATACCAGATCACGTGCAACGCAATCTTGCTTCCATACAGGCTGATTTGGCTCGGGGATGGCAGACGACCGTCTCCGGGCAGTCGATGGATGACAAGCATTTTGACGGATTTCTCAACGCGGCCGTCACCCGGGCGCGCGATCTGGCCGCACCCATGGGTGCCATCCCGGCTGCCGGCTTCATTCCATTGAACAACAGCACCGGCATGGCCGGTCCCTCGGCCGGCTTCCAGTCCTTCATGGCCAGTTTGGCGACACCGCCGCCCCCGATCCTGTTGCCCGGCGCGCCCGCCATTCCACCCCAGTCGGGCGGCGAACGGGCCGAGACATTGCCCCTGATCCCGGGCTTTCAGTCCTACAAGAGCCACCAACCGCAGGGGGCAGCCCCCACGGCGATCCACGATGCGGCTTTCTATGACGCCCAAGCGATGACCCCGCAGCAGATCGACAAATTCCTCCAGGAGAAGCACTCCCCCTTTGCCGAACAGCGCTTCGAAAACGGCAAGACGGCCGGCCAACTGATTTGGGAAACCTGCCAGAAGACCGGCGATCCGAAAGAGGGTGGGCCACACGCCCTCAACCCGGCGATGCTGATGGGGATCATGGGTGCCGAGACCAGCTTCGGCAAAGACGGACATTGGTCCAAGACCAATCCGTTCAGCATCCGCCAGAACGGCAGTTTCGACAACGTCACCGAATTCAGCAGCAGTCTGAAGATCGCCGCGAACACGATGTATAACTGGGCGCAAGATCGCCCGAAAACGTCCGATGAGTCGTTATTCGACTACGCCGGCCGGCACTACTGCGAAGACTACCAAGTCGAGTGGAAGCCCAATGTCGAGAAATTCTATCGCCAGGCCCTGGGCTTTGGCGGTGAAACCCAGGCGTAAGGCAGGAGCGAACCATGAGTGAACTCAGTTACGAGGCCGTCAGGTCCCTGCACGCCATCAATCAATGGACCGACATCATTGAGGCGAACATCACCGGCACGCAGAAGACCGCCTACAAGGTTCGGAAGCCGAAGTTCTCCCTGGCCAACAAAACCATGACCGGATCGGCCACCGGTGGCGCCTTGCGCCCACCGGGTGCCCCGCCCGACGTGATCATCCCGTCGGCTTCCCTGGTCATCGATGACGTCACGCCCGAGATGAAGCAGGGCGACATCATCGGGTCGACCCAGGACACCCACCTGGCGATCAACGGCGTGGGCTATTTCATCGTCGTCGAGTCGATGGACATGGATCCGATCCTCAGGCAAGAAGCCATGTTCACCCGGGACGGCGAATTCCACTGGGATGAAAAAGGCTTCATGCGGACCCAGAACGGTCTTTTCGTCGCCACCCGCCGCTTCCCGCCGTTTAAGCCGGAGCGGGACGCCATTGCGGCAGCGGTCGTCGCCGGCACCGATTCGTACGACAACTACTACATGAACCGCGACCGCGTCGCCTTCGCCGGCGTGCCGCCGGTCTTTCCGCCGGACATCGATTACAACGGCCTCGTCGACGCGAATCAGGTCGGTCTGTGCCGAGTGCCATACGACGGCGGCCTGGAGTATTCCAAGTTCGGCACCACGTACCTGCAGGAAGCCCTGTCGTCCGGCCGCCCCGTGTATTTCAACACGGGGGATCCGACCACTCACGAGATCATTGTCAAGAAGAGTTTGGAAACGTCGAACAGCAGCATGACCGAGCATATCCCGATGCTGTCGATGGCTTCCAAGATGTTTGCGGCGGTGAGCAAGATTATCGCGGTTTACAACTCCACGGTCGATGACATGAACGGCCTCATCCGGTAACGCCAGGCATGGAGAGTCCCGCCCGCGAAATGTTGGCGTTGATCAAGTTGCATCCCGACCGGTCGGTGATCGTGCTCGACTTCCGACCGGATCGGCAGACGTCCTACCCCCAGCTGCCTGGCGACGAAGAACACGAGATCATCCAGACGATCGTCGCCAGTGCCCCGACCTCCTGCGAGCCAGACTCCGTCTATGAGTTGGCGATCCGCTTCGATCTCGGTCACGCCAAAGCGGCAGTGAAACTGATGCGCAACGCCTTGGGCGCCCTTCTGGCTGCCACGGCGCTGAAGGAGTCGGATGGGACCGTCACTGTCTCCAACCTGTATTGCGACACGCCGGAAGGCAAGCGCCTGCCTGTCTGCGATCAGCACCGGTTCCTCCGCGACGCCGTCCAACGGGGATTCGGCAGCATGGACATCGGCTTGCCCCAGAAAATCTATCTGTCCCTGGCGGACGTCTTTCCGGAGGATGATTCATGAGTATGGCAGGCATTATCGAGCAGACCATTGGCCTGGCCGGATCGGAGGGGCCCGAATGGAACGTCGACCAGCGACGCCATGGGCCCTTTGCCCCGCTCCTCTATGCGACCGAAACCGCCAGCGGCATCCATCTGGTCACGAGCCCGCTCACCCAGACCGAGTGGTGGCAGACCTTCATGCCCGTCAGCCTCTGCCCCCGCTATGAAGGCAAGCTCGGCATTGATGATTGGATCGAGCCATTCTGCAAGACAAAGCGCTGCGTGGACGCCTGCAGTGCGGAGGACGGCTTCGTCGAATTGCGGGCCAACCGGTTTCGGCTGGCCACGGATGCCGAGATCATCTACAAGCGCTTTCCCCACCTGCACGCGTTTCTGGATCGGGCCGAAAAACTGGTCATCGCCCACAACCAGGCCAAACAGATGGGCTGGCAGCTCGCCCGTGATTATCCCCTACCCTGCCTGCAGGTGGTGGTCCCTCATGACTACCTGATCCCCCACCTGCAGGGGTTGGCGGCGATGTTCACCCTGCTGACCGGCGTGATCTCCGATGCGAGCGTGGAAGTCCTGGCCCCGTTCGACATCGAGGGCACCGACATCGATACCGAGTCGGGCCTGATGGCCACGGCCCAGCACTTTGCCCTGTTGGAGATCCTGCGGCGCCAGGCTGAGTTCGTTTTTGCCGACCTGATCACCGAGCGGGGCGGCGAGGTCAACGGGTCCGAGTACAAGCTCGCCAGCGGACTGCGGTACCTGATCACGACGCAGGTCGAATGCTACATGGGTGAGACGGGCTACATGGGCCAGTTGGCGTTTAAGGGTGGCTTGGCGGAAGTTCGCCGGTTCATCGCCACGACGCTCGGGGGCGGCCGCTGGTAAGATGGTCGGGCCAGAGTAGCGCACCCAGCCCCTCAGAAAGACCGCACATGGCCCGTTCGATCACCTTCTCCGGTCGTGACATCCTCATCGACGGACGTCCCTCTATCCTTTACGGGGGCGAATTCCAGTATTTCCGCTCGCCCAAACACTTGTGGGGACCGAGCCTGCGCCGCTTCAAAGAGGCGGGCTGTAATCTCGTCACCTGTTACATTCCCTGGATCTGGCACGAGCCGGAGCCCGGCGTGTTCGACTTTACCGGCGAGACGATCCCCGAGCGGGACATCGTCACGTTCATGCGCCTCGTCGACGAGATGGACATGGCCCTGATCGTCCGGCCCGGTCCCTATGTCTATGCGGAATATCAGGGCTTCGGCATCCCGGAGTGGCTGCGCGAGCAGCACCCGGAGTTGCTGATGGTCCACGAGACCGGCCGCGGTAAGGAAATTGCCGTCGGGCACCCCGGCTTTCTGCCCTTTGTCGAGACCTGGTTCCGCCAGATATGGGCCCATGTCGAGCCCCACGCCAAGAGCGGCCGGGTCATTGCCTGGCAGATCGACAACGAGGTTGGACTGCCGCAGTTCGGCACCGCCCCCAGTCCCGGCGAATTCAATCCGGCGACGCTGTCCCGCTATCGGGCCTTCCTGCAGGAACGCTGGGGCGATGTGGCGGGGATCAACCAGCTGATGGGGACCCGCTGGCCCAGTTATGACTCGATTCAGGCGCCCCGGCTGGCGACAGCCACCGTTGCCGAGATGTGGCAATGGTGCGAGTTCGTCGAGGACGATCTCGTTGCCTTTCTGCGCAACTTGAAACGGGTGCTCGTCGGCATGGGCGTGGACCTGCCTTTCATCCTCAACGACCCGTGTCTCGGCCAATGGCCCAACAACTTCGCCAAAAAAGCCGATATCGCCCCGATTGGCTTCGATATCTACACCAAGATCAGCGCCGGTGCGGCGACCCACGATTTTCCGTTCACCAACTCCTATGCGCCCCCTCTGTTCCGAGCCGCAAACCCGACGGGTCCGTTGATGGCCGTCGAGTTGGCCTGCGGTTGGTTCAACCCGAGGGTCAAGGTCAAACCCGAAGCCACCATGCAGCTCGCCATGCAGGTGCTTGCCAGGGGCACCAACCTGCTGAGCTATTACATCCTCCAGGATGCGATCGAACCGGACGGCTCGCATTGGATCTGGGAGGCGGCCCTGACAGTGACCGGTGAGCCCGGGCCGCGATATGCCGCCGTGAACCATGTGGGGCAGTTCCTCCAGGTACATGCCGAGTCGCTGGCCAGCAGTGTCGAAGTCAAGAGTCCGATCGCCATCGGGCACTATTTGCCTGGCGCCTGGCTGAAGAACAAGCCCGGTGTCAGCTTCCTCGGCCTGTTGGACATCGAGGGCAGCGCCCTGATCAGCCATTTCAGCGGCCCATCCAGCCTGTTCGGCGTGCTGAACGAATGCGGTTACAACCCGGACGTGGTCTTGTTGCAAGGCGCCACGCTCGACTCCCTGCAGGCCCACAAGGTTATTTTCTATTGCTCGACCGGCTACCTGGACGACGAGACTTACACAACGCTGTCCGCCTACGTAGCGGGTGGGGGCATCCTGATCACTTCCGGACATCCCGTCCGCTGCAACCTGCTGGACCGCCCCTATGAGGACAACCCGCTCTATCCGGCCAAGCCGCTCGGCGCCCTGAATCACACCCATTTCGGCCAACGGAAGTTCGTCTCACAGTCGACGATGGAGGTCCTGGACTATCGATGGCAACGGCGCGCCCTGACTCATAAGCGCAGCCTTGAAACCCTCGATCAAATGCATCCGTTTGTCGACCTGGTCAAGCATATCGGGGCCATGGGCACCTGGCTGAAGACCGACAAGGGCCACCCCTTCTGGGCTTCCCGGTTTACAAGCGTCTGGCATGGCCACGGCGTCACGCCCCTGCTGCGGCTGAACGGCACGCCCGTCGGCTATTCCGCCCGGCTGGGGGCCGGCAAAAGCATCTTTCTGGGGACGCTGCCGGGAATTTTCTTCGACTCGCCCCTCTACTACACCAAGGACGTCAAGAAAAAAAACTCCGTGCTCGACTTCTTTTCGGGCCTGTTGCGGGAAACAGGGATCCGGCCGCTGCACAACCAGGTGCCTGGCGTGGAAATGGTCTTCCGGCGGGGGGACGGCTATCAGCTGTTGATCCTGTTCAACAAGGGTGCCGCCTGCGATGTGGCCATCGAACTGTATCAGCGCCATGGCGAACAGATTGAAACCGTCTTCTCCGGCTGGGGCTCCCGCCAATTGCCGGGCAAGGACGGACTTCGCCTCCACCTCGCGGCCGACGACGTCATGGTCCTGCGTTTTACCGATTAGCGGCAGACGCATCGCTCATCCGACCCGGGGTCCGCCGCCTGGGTGGTCTTGAACCCTGCACCGACTCGTCGATGACAGGCTATCAGCCGACCGGGTACCGGCCCGTTGCCCAGGAACAAGCCATTGACGCACGGGGATCCCCGTCGGTAGAATGTGTTAGCACTCACTGGGGATGAGTGCTAACAAACGGTATTCCCCGACGATTTAGCCCGGAGCCGCCGGGCTGGAAGCGAAGACTCAGAAGCGTGGATTTAACGGCCCGGCAGCGCCATATCCTGGACACGATCGTCCAGGACTATATCCGCACGGGTGAACCGGTCGGCTCGCGCACGCTCTCCAAGCGGCACGGGATCGGACTCAGCCCGGCGACGATCCGCAACGAGATGGCGGAGCTCGAGGAAAACGGTCTTCTGCGCCAGCCTCACACGTCGGCGGGGCGTATCCCGTCGGATTCCGGCTATCGGGTCTTCGTCGAAGAGCTGATGGGGCGGCCCACCCTGGGTGACGAACAGCGCCAGCAGGTGGAGGACTCCCTCGACCGGACGCCGCGCGAGTTTCAGGCCCTGCTCGGGCAGGCGGCCCGGGTCCTGGCGACGATGAGCCAGTGTGCGGCGATCATCACGACCCCCGAGATGCAGGCGGAGACGATCCGCTACGTCCAGCTGGTCCCCCTCAATGCCCAGGCCCTCGTCGTCGTGATGATGACCTCCAGCGGCGAGATCCGCAATTATGCCATCCGCTTGTCCGAACGGACCCTCGACACGGACTGGGTCCAAGTGACGAATTACCTGAACGCCCATGCCCGTGGCTTGGCCCTGACCGAAGCCATCCAGGTGTTGGCGGCGCTCTCGACGCCGACGGACTTCGCCTGGTCCGTGCGCGAAGTGCTGGGGCAGCTCTGGCCGCAGTTGCGGGTGACCACCCGGGTCTACACCTGGGGTGCCAGCCTCGTCTTGAAGGAGCCCGAGTTCGCTGGGAGCGACCGCATGTATGCGCTGGTGCGATGGCTGGAACAGTCGGACGAGGTTTCGGCGGTGTTGGAGGCGATGACCGCCCAGCACCAGCCGGTGCTGGTCTCGATCGGCCACGAGAATACCTCCGAACCGCTGCACAGCTGTTCGGTCGTCACCGCCCCGTATCGGGCAGGGGACGCGATCGGCACACTGGCCGTGCTGGGGCCGACGCGCATGGATTATGCTCAGGCCTACGCCGTCGTTGAAGTCGTGGCCGAGCACCTCAGCCAGATGCTAAGTCGTCTGACCAGCGAATGAATTCGCCCGCCGCAAGTTTAGCGCTTGCCATATGAGAGTTGCAAAAGGAGAACGATGTGGACCAAGGGAATGCCGAAAAGGTGAGTGACGTGACGGAAGGGATTGCCGGTGAGCAGGCCAGCCCCCCCGAGGCCACGGCCGGCGCAACCGCCGGAGAGCCCACCGCCTCGGCCCCATCGGAGCGGGTCGCCGAGCTCGAGAACGAGCTGGCGGCCAAAGATGCGCAACTGAAGCGTATGGGGGCCGACTTTGACAATGCCCGCAAACGACAATCCACCGAACGGGAAGAACTGACCAAGTTCGCCGCCGAACGGGTGATGCTCAATCTCCTGCCTGTGATCGACAACTTCGACCGAGCATTGCAGGCTGCCCACACGGCGACGGACGTGGCCACCGTCACCCAGGGCATCGACATGATCTACCGTCAATTGCAAGAGCTGCTGACCAAAACGGGCGTGGCGCCAATCGAAGCCGCCGGCCGTCCGTTCGACCCGGCCTTGCACGAGGCCGTACAGCGCGTTCCGGCTGAAACCGATCAGCAGGACAACACCATCGTGGAAGAGCTGCAACGGGGCTACCTGCTCAATGGCAAAGTCATCCGACACGCCCTTGTGAAGGTGGCCGTCTCTGGCTAGGCCCGACGCTTGATTAATTTTTAGGGATACTAAGGAGCAATACAGATGAGTCGTGTAATCGGCATCGATTTGGGAACGACCAATTCGGTGGTGGCGGTGCTCGAGGGCGGTAAGCCGACGGTCATCACCAACGCCGAAGGTGCCCGGTTGACCCCGTCGGTCGTGGGCTTTACCAAAACCGGAGAACGTCTGGTCGGACAAACTGCCAAGCGGCAGGCGATCACCAACCCGGAAAACACCGTCTATTCCATCAAGCGCTTCATGGGCATGCGCTGGGACTCGACTTCGGACGAGCGCAGCAAGGTCCCCTTCAAGTGTGTGCAAGGCCGCGACAACACGGTCGATGTGGAAGTGCTCGGCAAGAAGTACACGCCGCAGGAAATCTCCGGGATGATCCTCAGCAAGCTCAAGGCGGACGCCGAAGCTTATCTGGGCGAGAAGGTGACCAAGGCCGTCATCACGGTCCCGGCCTACTTCAATGACGCCCAGCGGCAATCCACCAAGGATGCCGGGACCATCGCCGGTCTCGAGGTCCTGCGGATTATCAACGAGCCGACGGCCAGCGCCCTGGCCTATGGCATGGACAAGAGCCATGACCACACGATCCTCGTCTATGACCTGGGCGGCGGCACGTTCGACGTCTCGATCCTGGAGCTCGGCGACGGTGTCTTCGAGGTCAAGGCGACCAACGGCGACACCCACCTCGGCGGCGACGACTTCGACCAGAAAGTCATCGACTGGCTCGTGTCCGAGTTCAAAAAGGAACAGGGCATCGACCTCGGCAAGGACAAGATGGCCCTGCAGCGGTTGAAGGAAGCTGGCGAAAAGGCCAAGATCGAGCTGTCCAGCACGTTCCAGACCTCGATCAACCTGCCCTTCATCACGGCCGACGCCAGTGGTCCGAAGCATCTGGACATGGTCCTCACCCGGGCCAAGTTCGAAGAGCTGACGGCTGATCTGGTCGAGCGGACCCTGACCCCGCTGCGCCAGGCGATCAAGGACTCCGGACTCGGCAAGGAAGGGCTCGACAAGGTCCTCATCGTCGGCGGCTCGACCCGCATTCCTGCCGTGCAGGAAGCCATCCGCAAGGAGACCGGCAAAGAGCCCGACAAGTCGGTCAACCCCGACGAAGCCGTGGCGCTTGGTGCTGCCATCCAGGCCGGTGTGCTGGGCGGCGAAGTCAAAGATGTCCTCCTGTTGGACGTCACCCCGCTGAGCCTCGGCATCGAGACCCTGGGCGGCGTGTTCAGCAAGATCATCGAGCGGAACACGACGATCCCCACCAGCAAGTCGCAGATCTTCTCGACGGCGGTCGACGGCCAGACGTCCGTGGAGATCCACGTCCTGCAGGGCGAGCGGGAGATGGCCCAGGACAACAAGACGCTGGCCCGCTTCCAACTCGGCGGCATCCCGCAGGCGCCTCGGGGCGTCCCGCAGGTCGAGGTCACCTTCGACATCGACGCCAACGGCATCGTCAACGTCAGTGCCCGGGACAAGGGCACCGGCAACGAGCAGAAGGTCACCATCCAGAACTCGGGCGGCCTGAACAAGGACGACGTCGAGAAGATGCGGCGGGATGCGGAGCTGCACTCGGGCGAAGACAAAAAACGACGGGAATCCGTCGAAGCGCGCAACCATGCCGATGCTGCCCTCTATTCGACCGAGAAGACCTTGCGCGAACATGGAGACAAGGTCCCGCAGGCGGACAAGGACACCGTCCAGGCCGCCCTCGATGAGCTGAAGAAAGTCATGGAAAGCGACAACGTCGATGCCATCAAGGCG
>JACMPN010000398.1 GCA_014377495.1 Candidatus Sericytochromatia bacterium | reverse complement strand
CTACGGGGCCAGCTACAAGGCGATGAAGGCCCGTCAGGCCAACTGGCTCAACCACTGCACCCAGTTCGACACCAACGACCGCTTTTTCAACCAATGGATCATGCGCAACCAGATGGATTTGGGCACGCTCGTCGTCGACAGCGTCGGCGGCCCCCTGATCACGGCCGGCATCCCCTGGTACGCCGTGCCCTTCGGGCGGGACTCGCTGATCACGTGCCTGCAGGCGATGATCGTGCAGCCCGAGATCGCCAAAGGCACGTTGCGCTTTCTGGCCCATTGGCAGGGACAGGAGGTCAACGACTGGCGGGACGAGGAGCCGGGCAAAATCCTCCACGAGGTCCGGCAGGGTCAGCTGGCCAACCTTGGCAAGATCCCGCACACCCCGTATTACGGCACGATCGATGCGACGCCCCTCTTTATCGTCCTGCTGGGCGAGTATGAGCGATGGACGGGCGATGCGGCCCTGATTGACGAGCTGTGGGAACCGATGGAGCGGGCCCTGACCTGGATCGATCGCTTTGGCGACCTGGACGGGGACGGGTACATCGAGTATCTCTGCCGGTCACCCCGGGGCCTGGCCGTCCAGGGCTGGAAGGATTCCCACGACTCGGTGATTCACCTGGACGGGCGGGTTGCCACCGGCCCGATCGCCCTCGTCGAAGTGCAGGGCTACGTCTACCATGCCAAGCGGAGTGCCGCCCGACTCTACCGCATCCGGGGACTGCGGGCGATCGCCGACCGGCTGGAGCAGGAAGCCGCCGACCTGAAGGCCCGGTTCAACCGCGATTTTTTCCTGGAAGACGCCAACTACTACGCCCTGGCCCTCGACGGCGACAAACAGGCCGTCCGGACGATCACCTCCAATCCCGGCCACGGGCTGTGGAGCGGGATCATCGCCCCGGACCGGGCCATGGCCACGGCCAATTGGTTGTTGGCGCCCGACATGTTCTCGGGGTGGGGGATCCGCACAGTCAGCAACGAGATGAAAGCCTTCAATCCGATGAGCTATCACAACGGGACCGTGTGGCCGCATGACAATTCAATCATCGCCAAAGGGCTGGCCGATTATGGGTACAAGAAGGAAGCCTGTCAGATCCTCGAAGCGCTTTACGAAGCGAGCTGGCACTTTCCCTACTACCGGCTGCCGGAGCTGTTCTGCGGCTTCACCCGGGGTGGCGAGCTCGACGTCCCTGTGCGTTACCCGGTCGCGTGCAGTCCGCAGGCCTGGGCTGCGGCCGGGGCCTTCATGATGCTCCAGGCCGTGCTGGGCATCGAGGCGGATGCCGCCAACAACCTCTTGCACATCCACGAGCCGATGCTGCCCGTCTCGTTGGAGCGCCTCGACGTACGCCGGCTGCGGGTCGGCCAGAGCACGATCGACCTGCGCTTCACCCGGCGGGGCACCGTCACGGGTTGCGAGGTCCTCAGCAAGGACGGGCCGTTGCGGGTGATGATCGAGGTGTAAGCACGGCGAGTCGGGCGGAAGTTCCCCACGCGAAAAAATCAGTGACACCCTCAGGACCACTGCCTCACATTTACCCAAACGGACCGACCTAGTCGTTGTTGTCCTCAGTCCGGCCGGCCGTGGCCTTCGCGCCCGATTCGCCGTCGTTGGGCGAAGCCGCCGCCACCCAGGTGACCTCGTCAACCGAGCGGATGGCGTTGGAGAGCGGCGCCGGAGCAGCAGGGGCCGCCATCGGGGCCGGCAGACTGCGGACCGGCGGGGCCAAATCGAAGGGCGACACCTGGGCGACCGTCGGCAGGTTCCGTTCGGCAATGCCCCGCACCTGAGCGATCAGGGCGGCCGTGTCGGCACAACCGACCACGATCAGATCACCGGCCTTGCCGTCGGCAATGGCCGCTTCGACCGCGTCCGCTGCGTCGAGGATCCGATACACCTTGCTGGGATCGAGCCCCGCCTCCCGGACGCCTTCCAGGATGATGTCCGGCGCTTCGCCCAAGGGACGACCACGGAGGTCCTTCATCTGACGGACGTAGACTTCGTCGAAGCCCTGGCCGGCGATGAGGCCGATCTCCCGCAGCTTTTCGGGATACCGGTCGCCAGGCGCCGTGATCACGCCGATGAGGCGGTTATGGGGCAACTGGCGGACGGTGCCGATCAGGCTCTTGTAGGAGGCCTGATTGTGGGCGTAATCGAGCATCACCTGGAAGTCCCGGATGTGGAACAGGTTCAAACGACCGGGGTTCTGGTCGACGTCCGAGGTGAACGTCGTCATGCCGGCGATCATCTGCTCGTTGGTGTACCCAGCTGCCCACAACGCCGCAATGGCCGCAGCCGCATTGGCGATGTTGTGCCGGGCCCGGCCCCGCAGGGTGGCCGGAATGCGCTCGATCTCGACCAAGGGCGTGTGGTGGAAGCCGTTGGCCAGCATGATCATGTTCCGCCGCAGGTAGACCGCACGACCACCCTCTTCGAGGTGGCGGGCGACGACCGGATGGCCGGGATCGAGGGTGAAGTACAACACTTCCGCCCCTTCCCGCTTGTCCTGGGCCATGTCCACGGTGAGGGAATCCTCGGCGTTGAGCACGACGGCCTTCTTGGCCGTCGTGACAACAAGTTTCTTCACCCTGGCAAGGTCTTCCAGGGTCTCGATGCCGTGCTGGCCGAGGTGGTCGTCCTGGATGTTCAGGACGACACCGACGTCGGCCACGTCAAAGGCCAGGCCCCGTTTCAGCATGCCGCCCCGGGCGGTTTCAAGGACGGCGGCTTCGACCATCGGGTTGGTCAGCACCGAGCGGGCCGACCAGTAGCCGGTGCAGTCGCCCACCTGGACGACCCGGCCGTTGACGTAGATGGCTTCGGTCGTCGTCACACCGGTGACGGCGCCCGTGGCCTGGATCGTGTGACCGATCATCAAAGCCGTCGTCGTCTTGCCGTTCGTACCGGTGACGGTGATGACGGGGATCCGCGACGGCGTGTCCTTGGGGAACAGTGATTCGAGGATGGCGGCGCCCACGTCATGGGCCTTGCCCTTGCTGGGGTGCTGGTGCATGCGGATGCCGGGGGCGGCATTCACTTCGATGATCGCCCCACCCTGCTCGGCCAGGGGCTCCGAGATATCGTCGCAGACAATGTCGATGCCGCAGACGTCCAGGCCGATGGCCAGGGCCGCCCGCACGCAGACGGCCGCCGTGCTGGGATGCAGGAGGTGGGTGACGTCTTCGGCGGCACCCCCGGTGGACAGGTTGGCGTTCTCCTTGAGGACGACGAGCTCACCGGCCGGCGGCACGGAATCAAAGGTGTAACCCTGCCGGTCCAGGACCTGGCGGGCACTCTCGTCCAGCTTGATCCAGGTCATCGGCTTCATATGGCCGTTGCCCCGCATCGGGTTGGTGTTCTCGATGTCGACGAGGGCGGTGATCGTACGGTCGCCATCACCGATGACGTTGGCCGGCCGGCGACAGGCGGCGGCGATGACGTCCTGGCCGACGACGAGGACCCGGTAGTCCTGGCCGGTGATGTAGCGCTCGACGATGACCGAGCGGCTGTGGACTGCGGCCAGGTCATAGGCGGCGGCGATCTGGCCGGGATCAGTCAGATTGAGGCTGACGCCCTTGCCCTGGTTACCGTTGAACGGCTTGAGGGCGACGGGACGGCGGATGCGGCGGGCGGCAACGATGGCGGCTTCGGCCGACCGGACGATTTCACCGCTGGGTACAGGGAGACCCGCTTCGGCAAGAATCGCCTTGGTCATGTCCTTGTCGCTGGCCAGTTCGACGGCGATGTGGCTCGTCTGGCTGGTCACGGTGGCCTGGATCCGCTTCATGTGCTTGCCCCAGCCGAGTTGGAAGAGGCTGGCCCCTTCGGTGACCCGGAAGAGGGGGATGCCACGACGCGCCGCCGCCTCGACGATGGCGTTCGTGCTGGGACCGAGCGCATAACGCTCCGCCCAGTAGCGCAGTTCCTTGAGGTCCTCGGTGATGTCGACATGCTCGCCACGGGCGAGGCCTTCGACGATTTTGATCGCCACGGGCAGGGCCTCGGTGACGACCTTCTCGATCTTGTAGGAGCAGACGATCGTGTACTGGCGCGGGCGCTTGGGCACCGTGCGAGCCTTGCCGAAACCGACGTCGATGCCGACGGCGCACTGCAGCTCGATCAGGACGTGCTCGGTGATGTGGGCAGGATAGGTACCCTCACGCAGCCGGTCGACGAAACCGCCCCGATAGCCCGTCGAGCAGCGATGGTCCTTGATCCCCGGGAGGAGTTCGATCAGCCGGTCCGTGAAATCGGGAAAGGACGAAGACGGCTTGTCATCGAGCTCTTCCAGATCGAGAACCGCCAAAAAGCATGGCCGCAGACTGTGGATGTTCGGTCCGCGGAGAATGCGCGTGTCGAGGACTTTCATGCGTTAACAACTCCTGGCGCGCCAATAGGGGATTTAAGGTCGCATCATAAACTGGAACCGGCCGGAGCCGGAACCCGTCGGCCTGAATTTAACCGGGAAAGGGCGAGCCCACAGGCACAGGCTGGGGAACGGATGGCCGGACCGTCCGGCTTTCCACGTGAAAGCGGGCGCCGGCAGCGAGGATGTGCAGGTTGATGTTGTTCAACGTGAGCAGTGTCCCCGGGCGGATGCTCGTGATGTTCGAGTCCATGCTGCGGCCGTCAACGATGTTCACCGTACCGGCGCCGATCACTTCCAGGGTCGTGTCCGCATCAACGACAAGGGCGGTGTTTTCGTCGATGCCGATGCCGAGGACGAAGGGGTTCTCCGCCACGGCCGCCACCAGGCGGGCCAGCCGCTGACGCTGGGTGAAATGCTGGTCGATGAGGACCCGCTTCAGGAGGCCGAGACCGGGGATCAGATTCGTCATGTCCTTGCGGGGCAGGATGTCCTGGTCGCCGTCACGGACCATGTGCTCGCTGATGGCACTGGCCCCGGCGCTGGTGCCGGCGATGCAGGTGCCGCGGTCCCGCCGGGAGCGGTGCATGGCTTTGGCCACTTCGCTGCCGCCGAGGATATGGGCCAGACGGGCCTGACTGCCACCGGTCATAAAGACTCCGGTGGCGTTCGAGATCGCCTCGACGTGGTCGGGGTTGTTGGCGTCGGCGCGGTCATCGATGTGCAACGGGATGATGGAGGCGGCGCCCAGATCCAGGAAAGCCCGGGTGTAGATGGCTTCCATTTCGGCCGTGATGCTGCTCGCCGTGGTGATCACGGCGATGCGGGCACGATCGGCGCCAGAAAGGGCGATGACCCGGGCCAGGATCTGTTTGTCGCCTTCCTTGTCCTCGGCGCCGCCGATGATGACCAGACGGCCTATTTCCGTGGACAAGCGGCCCCTCCTGAGCATGACGTGGCGAAATGTGGATGGCACAAACACGTTAGTTGTACCATGCCTGCCCAGGTGCTGGGCGCAGGCAGTGTTGTGGACGGACGCCGTGCAACGGGCGAGACGGTGTCTCCATCAGCGTCTCGTCATCACCTGACGAATTAGACAACGTGCAGTGCGGGGCCCGTCCAGCGGGGTCGGACTGCGACAAACAGGTAGCAGAGGGAAGGACGGGACTATGGCACGGCGGATGATAGTGGTACACGGTGGGGTCGGCAATTCACCGGCCAATCTCGACGGGTGCGAGGCGGCCGCCAAGGCCGGCCTGGCGCTCATGCAGGCGGGCGAAGACTCCCTGGCCGGGGCCATCGCCGCCGCCGTGATCATGGAGGACGATCCCCGCTTCAATGCCGGCACCGGCTCCAGCCTGCTGATGGATGGTGAAACCATCTGCATGGACGCCTCCGTGATGGACTCCCGCGGCCGCTTGGGCGCCGTGGCCGGTCTGCAGAAAATCAAAAACCCCATCCTCGTCGCCCGGGCCATCGCCCCCACGCCCCACTGGATGCTGATCGGCGGCGGGGCCCGGGCCTTTGCGCTGCAGAAGGGCTGCGAAGAGAGCTACGTGGTCACCGAAAAGTCGCGGAACACCTACGACCGGGTCATGGCGGCCCTGGCGGCCGGCTCCGGCGCCGACATCCCGCAGGAGTGGCACGACTT
>JACMPN010000397.1 GCA_014377495.1 Candidatus Sericytochromatia bacterium | reverse complement strand
GTCACGGTGGCCATGCCGCCGACGGCGCTGCTCAGCTCCGTCGTCGCCGCGATCCTGGTTTTACCTTCCGTGGCTCCGGATTGCACTGCCATCTCCTGCACCCTCTGCACGTTGTGCGTGCAACTTCCTGCGTGGGATCCTGGGTCTACGGTCTACAGCGTTCCCGAGTTGGGCGCACCGTTCAGTGCGTCCGGGTGGATTCCCCACCCTAACTGTCTTATACCCGTTGCGAGCTGGCAAATAAACTTCTGGGCGGGGATTGGGCGGTTATGCACTGCGCTACGCCGCTGATCATCCCATCGCCCTAAGCCCAAGCTCGTTAGTTTGCCGCCCGTCCATCAGGCGTTAAGTGCTGTAAAGAAGTTCCCGCTTGCTTGCGGAATTTTACAAAGGGCCCGAAACGTCAGGCTTCGGTAGGCGTGGGGGCCGCGTCGAGCAGCGTCAGCGCGATGGTGCCACGACGGGGCCGCAGGTTTTCCACACCGACGAAAACCACCTCTCCGGGGACGAGTTTGCGGCTGAGCTTGGGGTAAACCGAGACTTCCAGCAGATAGTCCGTCAGTTGGACCTGGGCGCGGTCGTCGTAGACGTCGAGGACGATGGCCTGCAGCGGTTCGTTGGGGACGGACTGCAGGTGCTTGAGCAGCCAGTATTTGTGGGCGTATCGCTGGACCTGATTGACGACGTTGATCCCCTGTTCGGTCATGGCGGCCAGATGTTTGAGGTCCTCGACGCGGTGGGGCACAGGCTCCCCCTGCAGGGCGTGCTTCAGCTGCCGGTGGACGAGCAGGTCGCCATAGCGGCGGATCGGGGAGGTCGCCTGGGTGTAGATGGTCAGGCCCAGGCCATAGTGGGGGCCCGGCTCGGTGGTCAGTTGTGAGCGCTTCAGCTGGCGGCGCTGCCGGTCCATCTGGACGGGGCCGCCGGCCCCGGGCTGGACGACGGGGGCTTCGGGGGCGGGCTGGGTCCGGTACAGGGCGGGGATGCCGCGCTCCTGCATGAACTCGCCGATCAGCTGATTGGCCATGACCATCATCTCGGAGACCAGCCGCTGGCTCGAGGAGGCCTGTTCGATGCGCTTCAGGTGGATCGTCTTGTCGGCGTCCACGCTCAGGCGCAGCTCCGGCATGCTGAACACGACGGCGCCGGCCGCCACCCGACGGGCCTGCAGTTTTTGGGACAGCTCCAGCAGGGCGCTGAGGTCGGCACGTTGCTCATAGAGGGCGTCCACCTCGTTATAGCTGAAGCGCTCGGTGACGCAAACGACGCTCTCGACGATCTCGTGGCCGACGATCTGGTCCTCGGCATTGAAGGTGACCAGCACGCTCATCGCCAGCCGGTCCTCGCCCGCGACGAGCGAGCAGAGGTCATGGGCCAGCTTGGGCGGCAGCATGTCGATCTTGCTGTCGGGCAGGTAAATGCTCGTCGAGCGCCGTTTGCCGGCCTCGTCGAGGGCCGAGCCCAGGGGCACGAAGCTGGCAACGTCGGCCACGTGGATGCCGACCCGATACCCGTCCGGCAGGGATTCGAAGCTGACGGCATCGTCGATGTCGCGGGTGTCCTCGTCGTCGATCGTCATCAGGTGCAGGTGACGCAGGTCCGTCCGCCGGGCGATCTCCGCCGCGGTGGTGACAGCGGCGCGGGTCTCGGCGTGGGCGGCCTCGGAGAACGGTTCGGCCAGGTTGTGCTCGTGGAGCAGCAGGTTCTCGTCCGTGTCCCATTCACCGAGCTTGACCATCAGGGTAAAGGCCGTCTCCGCCGCATCCAGGCCCCCGAGACCGATCTCCTGCAGGAAGCCGCCGCCTTCCTGGTAACGTTCGGCCCGGCTACCGAAGATGGCCAGTTCGGCGAGCAGCCGGACGATGGCGTCGGCACCGGCCGGCCGCTCCCCGGGCTGGTCCTGCCAGACGGATTGCACCCAGCGCTGGATGGCGGCCCGCTGTTCCGCCCGCTGCGTTTCGACGGCCCGTTGGTGCAGGGTCTGCTCGACGGCTTTGGCCGAGCGTGGGACATAGGCCACCCCGTCCTGTTCGAAGTAGAGCGGATCATCGATCAGGCGGCGGAGCAGGGCAGATTCAGCCACGGCGTTCTTTGGTCCGGAAAAAAGGAACTCGGCCAGCTCGATGAGCGCATAGGGGCGCGGCTCGTCGTCCTGCAGCAGCTCCCAGAGGCTGGCCAGGTCGACCTCCACCTCCTGGGCGGTGGCATGGGCGGCAAAGGCCTTCATCGCCTCGACCAGCTCACCCCGGCTGCGCTTCGGATCGAGGCCCGGGCCTTCATGCAGGATCTTGGCCAACGGCAGGTTGAACTCCTTGTTGGCCTCCGTGAGGATGCGGGCACTGCCGGCATCGACACGCGTGCAGACGGCGGTGAGCACCCGTTTCTTGTCCTTGAATTCGATCAGCCGGCCTTCACGCACTGGGGGACGCTTTCTGTTTGGCGCGCCACCGGCAGGGGGCGGCGCGCATGGGTCGTCGCCGGCCGGATCACCGTGATCTCGGGCGGCGGTATGGGGGATGCAGCGCCGTTCAGTATACGCAAAGGCCCGCCCCCTGCCCACGCCTCTTGGATCGCCGGAGCCCGCACAGTCAGTTAACAGACGGCTCCTGTATGGCGCAAAGCGGCTCCAGGAAAGCTTTAGCGGTTCTTAGAGCGCCCTTAACCGTTGTGGCGCAAGGCCTTGGGCGTACCGGGGGATAAGGCGTGAACATCACCGGCAAGGGGAGTCACCACCATGAGCGTGAGCGTCAGTTCGGTCACCGCATCCGCCCGTTCGGGCTTCGAGCACCTCCGTGACCGTCTGACCGGACCGGTGGGCGTGCGGGCCACGACCGATCCAGCCCCGATGTCCGACCCCGGTGATGTCTATCACAAGGTGGGTACGATCGTCGATCCGATCGGGCTCGTCAGCGCCGCCTATGCGACAAAGGCGACCGTCACGGCTGTCTCGTCCGTCTTCACCGGTGGCGGGGCGGCGGCGGCCGGTGACCTAATCGGCGAAGCGGTCACTCATGCCAGCGGCTTTGCCAAGGGCTTTGCAGCCGTCAAGGCCGGTGCGGCGGCAAACATCGGGATCGGCGCGGCCTTTGGCGCCGGGCTTTCCCTGGTCGGCAACGCCATCGGCCTGATCCGCGGCAAGCTCAGCCCCGGTCAGGCAGCCGGTGGCATCGCAGCCGACACCGTCGGGGCGGCGATCAGCGCCACGGGTGCCGTCGTGCTTGGCGGGGCGGCCACGGTGGCCCTCGGGGCGATCGGTCTGGCCGGCGCCCCGTTGACCCTGGCTGGGATCGGCGTCAGCATGCTGGCCGGCTGGGCCGTGGATGCGGCGTATCGGCGCTCGAACGTGGCCGGCGCCATCTACAAATCCGTGTCGGGCGCCTTGGGCGGCTAGCCGCCTTTCTTCCAAACATCAGATGACGGGCCGGACACATGTGTCCGGCCCGTCATCGTCAGTCGGCTTCGCCCGTCGGATGACGGCGGTCCCGCTCCCACAGCGAGTCTTCGAAGTCTTCCTCATCCGGCCCGTGGATGCCTTTGATGGCTTGGGCAATGGCGGCCCGGGCGGCGGCGAGGGCGTCGGGATCGGCCGGTGCGAAACTGTACTCGGGACCCTGCCGCTCCTGGATCAAGAGGCGGCCGGGCTGGCCCTCCGGGTGCTCCGTGCGGATCTGGGCGATGCGGTCCCACGGCAGCGGCTGGCCACTGTTTGGCGGGCGCCACAACGTCAATTTACGGTCACTGATCAGCAGCCAGTCTCCGCCCGGCTGGGGTGAGGGCTCCCACGTGCCCGGATAGCTGGCGAGCAGGGCCTCTTCCTGACCGAACTCCGGCAAGGTGGATGGGGCGCCGCCGGGTCGGGCGACCCGCAATTGCACGGGGCCGATCTCGAAGACGAGGGGTTTCGGGTCCGTCTGCACGTGGTCGGCCATGCGCTCGTAGAGCTGGTGGACTTGGGCCCGGGCGGCTTCAGTGGCGGCCTGCATCGTCGCCAGATCCGGATCGTCGCCAAGCAACTGCCCGAGGAGCAGCGGCTTGCCGATCGAGACCCAGACCCGCTGTGGCAGGCGCAGCTCGGTGGCCGAGCCGGCGAACTGGCCGGAGCGGTCGATGAGCTTCATCAGGGCCGGGGGCAACTCGGCCAGAGCCCGCTCGCCTTCGCCGACGATGGCGCAGGGGATGACGGGCAGTTCGGGCATGCGGGCACCGGCCAGGGCTTTGATGAAGCCGAGGTTGAAGCGGGCGATGCCTTCGGAGCCCTTTTTGAAGCTGGCCACGCCCTCCGGAAAGATCCCGACGACCTGCCCCTTGGCGAGGCAGCCAATGGCCTGTTCAAGGGCCGGGGCGGCCTTTTTGCCGCCGGCAATGTCGACAGGGATGGCGCCTGTCCGGGTGGCCAACGCCCCGAAGCCGGGGATCTTGAAGACGAAGGAGGCGGCCAAAAAATTGATCGAGCGGGGCACGGCGGCAGCGAGCAGGAAGGGGTCGACGAAGCTGCGGTGATTGCAGACGATCAGGGCCGGCCCGCGCTGCGGGATATTGCCCAGGCCCTCGACCTGCATCTGAAAGGCGTCACGCACGGCGGGGCTCAGCGTCAGGCGCAGCAGGCGGTAAAAATTGGCCTGGCCAGGGGTCATGGCAGTCTCCTCGGAAGTCCCCGCGGTCGACACCCTGTCGGCAAACCGGGTGTCAGTGCCGCGAGGTTTGGTCTGGAAGTGGCTGGGGCGCCCCCTCTGCCTTGTCCGAAACACCGTGAAGGCGACTCGATCAACGGAGACGTCTGACGACAGATCCGCAAGGATCTCAGGAAGAATCGACAACGCCGTGGGAGTGCCCAGGCCACTGCCGGACCACCCCTTATTGGGCTTCTTTGATGGCGACCATGATCTCGAAGGTGCCGAGGGGGCCGGACATGGGTACGGCGATCATCGTCTTGATCTGCATGGAAATCGTCGCTCCCCGGCCGAGCACGATGCTGGGCGGGGTGGTGTCGCAGCGGAAGCCCAAATTGGCCAGGGCCGTCATCGCATTGCCCGTGATCATGTTGCCCAACTCGCAGATGGCGCTCTTGCCCAGCTCGTCGAACTGCTGCATGGGGGCGCCCATCATCATCGAACTGGCCACGCGCAGGGCCAGCGGGGTGTCCATGGACATGATCAGATGACCGTGCACGGCGCCGGCGACCCCCAGCAGGACGGTGACGTCGTTGCTCGTCAGGTTGGCGTCGCGAAGTGCGGGCACGCCTGCCGTCAGCGCGTGTCCCGTGACCTGGCGAAAGACCGTCTCCGCCGCAGACAGAAATGGGTTGATGAGTTCGACTTTAATAGGACCGCTCCTTCCAGCATGAAACCGAGCGCAGGTCTTTGCGGTCAGCGTAACATAGCCCATCCATCTGACGGCTACCCCTTGATCGAATGTGCAAGGATGGTACAGTGAAGCTCGTTCACAATCGTTCATCTCGGAGTATGTCATGTTTCTCAGTGCGTTCAACCACCAGCTGGGCATTGATGGCCACGGACTCTATCTGATCGGGCGGGTGCCGGCCCCGGTGATGCGTTGGCCGCTGTTCGGCCGGCCGACCGATCCGATGGGGGCTGAGCGGGGCTTTTTGCACCGCTACCGGGCCTTCCTGCTCGACGAACTGGAAGACGTCCACCACCGGATTACCGATTTGCAGGGCGCCAACGCCCGTTAGGAGTGACGATGTTCTTGCGCATTGGCGACCAGCAGTTCGGCTGGATCAAAGGTGGCTTTTTCGCGGTCGGGCGCACGCCGTTCCGGCCGCCGCTCGGGTCGTACGCCCAGCAGACGGAGGTCGGCTTTCTGGAGCGCTACGCCCGACAGCTCGAGCTGGAGCTGACCGACGTCGACAAACGCCTCGGCATGCTGCACGACACCAAGGGCGCCCCGACGATCGAGCCCCAGACGGCCAGGCAGCGGGAGTCGGTGGCCGGCTGACCTGTCCACAGATTTGTTGCGAACCCTTACAGGGGCACCCAGGCCAAGGCTGTCAGGGTGCCCCGTTGCTGCAGGAAGCTGAGCTCGCCCGTGTAGGCCTGTTCGTAGACCTGATGGCAACGGCCGATGCACATCTGCCAGTCCCAGCCCGTGATCGCCCGGAAGTCCTGACCCATCAGCAACCAGGAGCCGGCGACCATGGCGGGAACGAGGGCCCCGTTCACCAGGCGTAGGCGCCGGCGCTGCAGGGCGTGTTCGTCGCCGGCGCGGACCAGCTGGCTTTTGGCGTAGCGGACGATGAAGCTGCGCTCGTAGAGCATGGACGCAAAGACACTGCTGCTGACCGGATCATCCTGGATGACGTCGAGCACCGCCTGGATCCAGACGCGGCTGATCACCCCGGCAGCGTGCAGGGCGAGCAGCAGGTCCAGCCGGCCGACGAGCGGCAGGATCGGCAGCTGGTCCGGTAAGAACCAGACGACACGCTCGCCGAGCAACTGCCGGGCCAACCGGCGCAGCGACATGGCGTGGCCCCGATAGGCTTCGCCCAATAAAAGAAGGGCGGCGACTTCGTCGGGTTCCGTGGCGGTCTGGGCGAGGCGTTCTTCCCAGGCGGCGGCAATGCTCATCAGCGACGCGGATTTCAGGGCCAGACGGCCGATCGCTTCCCGCTTCGAGACGTCCAGGCGGATGGGCTCGTGCCATGGAATGGCGGCGTCATGTCCCAGACCGTCGATCAGGTGCTGCCGCCAAAGCGAGAAATCCACGGCCCCTAACCCCTCTGTCTCAATCCCATGCGGTCAGTGCCCGGCCGCAACGAGACGAGGATCGGATTGGCCCCGCCGATCATGGCCTGGATGACTTTGTCCAAGGCCCCATCGTCGATGCCCAGCCACTGTCGCATCGCCTCACGGGCGGCATCCGGGACGGGGCGTTTCGTCTCACTGGCATGGGCGAGGTCTGATGCGGCGGCGATGATCGCCGGCAGGCTGCCCACCGGGACGTCCTCCGGCTGGTGGTGATGGGCGATGGCCTGGATCAGACTGTTTGGCAGGGCCCATTCCCGGGCCGCCCGGGCGCCGACGACGGCATGATCAGTGCCGAAGAGTTCTTTTTCCAGGGTGAGCAGGTTTTCGCCGTCGTTCTCCCGCTGGACGACCCGTTCATAGATGTCCGGCCGCTCCTGAGCGAGCAGGGCCCGCCCGACATCGTGCAGCATCCCGGCCATGAAGGCCTCGTCTTCGGTCGCTTCCAGACCCATCACCTGGCAGAAGAGCCGAGCCGCCGTCGCCGTCAGCAGGCCATGCGGACCGATGAATTCCCAGGGCGAAAAGGCACTCTCGCCGCTCAGGAAGGAATCGTACAGGCCGAAGCCCAGGGCCAGATTGCAGACCTTGTCGGCGCCGAGGAGCATCACGACTTGGGAGACCGTTGTGATCTGCCGGGCAAATCCCAGCTTGCGTGAGTTGGCGTACCGCATCACCCGCGCCGACAGGGCCGGATCGGCACTGAGCAGCGAGATGACTTCGGCCGGTGGCTTGGGATCCTTGGCGGCCAACTCGTGCAGCCGTTTCACGGTGTCGGGCATTACGGGCAGACGCAGGGTGCCGCCTTCCAACAGGGTGGTGCCGGCCGACCCGAAAGGACCGGTGATCGGGATCCGCACGGCGGCAGCGGGATCCGGAGTCACGCTCAAGGAGGGCAGCAGACCCGGATTGCGCGCCAGGCAGCGC
>JACMPN010000396.1 GCA_014377495.1 Candidatus Sericytochromatia bacterium | reverse complement strand
CCAGAGCCTGAGAGCGGTCGATGCGTGGATCGACGTGATCAACGCCAACATCAACGGCGGCGTCCGCACAGCGTATAAGTCGTCCCGGCTAAAGTTCGGCGGCTCTAACGTCACTATCGGCCGGGCCGGCAACGCCACATCCTTGCCATTGCAGATCCCCGAGACGGGTCTGATGACGGCGAACACGGTCATTGATTTCTCCCAGGGGGCGATCACGGCCAGCACTGAAAACACCCATTTGGCCGTCCAAGGCGATGGGTTCTTCGTCATCGTGGACCCTGCCAGCGTCAACACGAATGGCACGCTGAAGGCAGCAACCAGTGCGACCCGGCTCTTTGTCACCCGTGACGGTGAATTTCATACGAATCAGGCCGGCATGCTCGTCAATGCAGCGGGGTACGTTCTCATCACCGCCAGTTACACCACGGCGACGACCTGGAATTACAACTCGGGCACCTTCGGGGCGGCCTGCGCGATGCGGGCGGTCTACAACAATCTCGATACCAGCCAGGCGGCCACCGTCGCCACGCAAGCCATCAGGCTCTCGGACTACATCAGCCAAAACATCATCAACCCCGGCATCGTCTTGGCGGATGGTGTCAGCACCCTACCTGCCGGCTGCCGCAACCTGGTGGACTATCCCCAAGGGAAGCAGGCGCTTAAATATTCGCCGTTGGGCTCGACGGTCTTCGACCTGGACTACCAGATGAGCGGGGCTCAGAACCCCAGTCTGTCCCAGGCATTTCCCGCCACCACGTCCACGGTGCTGAGCAAGTCCCTCGAAGCCAGCAACGCCAGCATGACCCAGAGCGTGCCGGAGCTGAGCCTGGCCCAGAAGTTGTTCTCTGCCCTGACGAAAGTCCTGCAGATCAGCCAGACGAATACGGACGCCGTGTTGAACCTGATCCGCTGAAGGCGGACGGCCGCTCGCTCGGTGACCGTTCTGTGATCGGGCGCTGGTATGATTGTCAGGCACCATATTGCCGCTTTTGAGCGATAGGAACGCATGGCCAACGACACCAGCACGATCCAGAGCCTGAAAGCCGTGGATGCGTGGATCGACGTGATCAACGCCAACATCAACGGCGGCGTCCGCACGGCCTTCAAGTCTTCGCGGCTCAAGTTCGGCGGCTCCAACACCAGCGTCCAGCGGACGGGCAATCTGATGAGCTTGCCCCTGCAGATGCCCGAGACCAGCCTGACGACGGCGAACTCGGTGATCGACTTCTCGCAAGGTGCCATCACCACCAGTACAGAAAACACCCACCTGGCCGTCCAGGGAACCGGCTGGTTCCTCGTTACCGACCCGTTGAGCATCGCCGCCAATGGCGCCTACTTCTTTACGGCGGGACGGAGCGACTTCATCCTGACGCGGGACGGGGAGTTTCATACCAATCAAAATGGCTTGCTGGTCACGTCTTACGGCTACGTCCTCATCTCGGCGACGCTGACGGCGGCGACGCCACCGACCCTGACCGGTGCCGGCATGCGCGCCGTCGTCAACGACCTCGACAGCAGCGCAGCTACCCTGCCGACCTCCGGTCTCCGCCTCAGCACCTACCTGACCAACACGCTTACCGCTGGCACGCTGCTCGCCGATGGCGTGACCACCCTCGGGATCGCGGCATCGTCCCTGCTAAAGGTGCCCAACGGCCAACAAAATCTCACCTATTCCAAATATGGATCAACCGCCTATTCGTTCAATTGGGTGAACGGCAGCCCCGGCATGACCCTGGCCTACGCAACGTCAGCCGATGCCACGATCCTGAACAAGACCCTGGAAGCGAGCAACGCCAGCATGACCCAGAGCGTGCCGGAACTCAGCCTGGCCCAGAAGTTGTTCTCCGCCCTGACGAAAGTCCTGCAGATCAGCCAGACGAACACGGATGCCGTCTTGAACCTGATCCGTTAGGTCCGGCTGGTTCAGGTCAATCCAAGTCCACGGCACACGGGGTGGTGAGGGGCAAAGGCGGCTTCGCCGATCGTTGACTGCTGACACGTCGGTGTCATCCGATTGTGGCCCCCTGCTGCTAAAATCAATTAATTATGCCGCCCGACCGTCCTTGAGAGACTGCATGCCTGCCAATCCCACTGCTCTGCCAAACCGACACACCGGATTGCCTTCGCACCGTGACCGGACGCCCGCCGTAACCCGCCAAGCGCGGGGGCGGTGATCATGCCGTCCGCCTCGTCTGCCGGGGGGATGTCGGCCTTGCCCAAGCGACTGGTCAGCCGGGCTCGCCTGCTCGACCCCCTGACCCAAATTGACGGGCCCTTTGGTTTGACGGTGCTCGCCCCGGCCGGTTACGGCAAGGCGACCCTCGTGCGCCATTTCCTCTCCCGGCAGGACTTGCCCTTCGCCTGGTGGCAGGTGCCGACTGCCGCCGGGGATGCGGCGACGCTGGCTGCCAGCCTGACGGCTGCCTTGACGGCATCCGGGCGGTTGGCCGATACGGCGTCGACGGCCATGACGGCCGGGGCCGGAGACCCTGGCGCCGTGGTGGATCGGCTCATCGGCCGGTTGGCTGAGACAGAGCCGGCCTGGCTGATCATCGAGGACGTGCACCTCCTGGATGGCCTGCCGACGGCGGACCTGGTGGCGGAGCTCATCAGCTCGCTGCTTGAGTCCTGGCGGCCCGTCCTGATCGGCCGCTGGCTGCCCGCTGCATTGCGGCGTCTGACCGAGGTGCCGGCGGCGCGCCTGCCCTGGCAGCGGCTGTTGCCCGCCCATCTTCGGCTCGGCGCCGACCACCTGGGCACTGTCTGTCAGGCCGTCACGGGACGGGACCTGCCCTTGGCGGAGGCGGCGATGCTGGCGGGGGCATCAGACGGGTCGATGCTGGGCCTGCTCATCGCCCTGCAGGCCATGGCGCCGACCTGGACCGTCGACGACCTGCAGACGGCGCTCTTGCGGGCCCGGGATGACCTGACCGGCTTGCTGGCCGTGGCCCTGCAGCGCATGCCCGAGGCCGATGCCAAGGCCGTCCTGGTATTGGGGCTGGTCGGTGACTGGCAGCCGACGTTCGGTTCCGGACTTGAGGCCGGTATGGCGGATAAGGTTCGGCGGCTGAGTGAAACCTGCGGATTCTGGCTGCGGCGGCCAGACGGCGGCGGGGCCTGGCATCCTGTCGTGGCGGCTGCGCCCCGGCATTTGGCGGCAGATCGGACGGCGCATCTGCCCGGCCCTGCGGGCGACGTGGTCCCGGCCGATCTGCCGTTGCCAGTGCAACTGCATGTGGCCGCCGTGACGGCGGGGGATTGGCGCCCGCTCCTCCGCCGCCTGATCGTGGAAAGCCTGCCGATCCACGACATGTCGGGCCTGCTGATCGTGCAGCGCCTGGTCCCGCCCGCCTGTCAGGCCGACCCCTGGGCGGTCGGCCTGCAGGCGGAAATCTACCGGATGTCCCGGCAATTGCGGGAGACGCTGGCGCTGGTGGAGACACTGCCGGCCACCGGTGACGTGGAGTTGCTGGCCTTTTGGCGGCTGATCCGGGCGGCGGCCGGCATTGCCGCCGGGCTCGCCCCCGGGGCGGACGTGACCCAGGTGCTGGTGGATCTGCCGTCCGGGCCATCCTGGCTGCGGGCCAGGGCCCTGACCCTGCAGGGCGTGCATCAGTTCATCGGGTTGGGGCTCGATGCCGCCCGGGCCAATTTCGATGCCGCTCTGGCCATGTGCCGCCAGGTCGGGGACGTCGTCGGCGAAACGCGCGCGCTGACCAATCTCGGTGCCGTCTGCACGGCCCGCAGCCGCTATGGCGAGGCGAGGACCTGGCTGGAGCAGGCACTGGACGTCACGGCCGCCGCGCGTCAGGTCCCGTCGGTCCACATCTATGTGGCGCTCGGCGAATGCCTGCTGGCGATGGGGGCATACCGGGACGGGCTGCAGCGGGTCGACGAGGGGCTGGCTCTGGCGTGTACCCTGGGCCTGCGGACGGCCGAAGCCAACCTGTATTGGGTGCGGGCCCAATTGCTGACCCAGGTACACGACCTGGAGCAGGCTGCCGCCGATGCGGCCAGCGCCCTGGCCCTGGGTGATCAGTTGGGGGATCGCATCGCCTCGTGGCGGGGTCTGGCCTGTCTGGCGGAGATCGCCTGTGCCCGGTCCGACCTGCACCAAGCTGCCGAATGGGCGGCTGAGCTGCGCCAGCGGGCAGGTGCAACGCTGGGCGAGCCCCGCTACATCTTTGCCCAATACGTCCAGGCCCAGGTGGCTCTGGCGTCCGGTGCCTGGCAGGAGGCGCTTTGCTGGCTGGAGCCGATCATCGTCCGGCTGCGCCAGGTGGCGGACGTGCCCCACGCCATGGCCAAGGCCCTG
>JACMPN010000395.1 GCA_014377495.1 Candidatus Sericytochromatia bacterium | reverse complement strand
GCCGCTGGGTTTGGCAAAACGGTTGTGTGGGCAGACGTCCTGACAGATGTCGCAGCCATAGACAAGGTTCCCCATGGCGGGTCGCAGTTCCGGCGGAATGTCGCCCCGGTGCTCGATGGTCAGGTACGAGATGCAGCGGCGGGCATCGACGACGCCCGGAGCGACGATTGCCACTGTCGGACAGGCATCGATGCAGCGGGTGCAGGAACCACAATGGTCCATGGCGGGCAGGTCGGGCGGCAGGTCCTGATCCAGCAGAATCTCACCGAGGAAGAACCAACTGCCGACGCCCCGCCGGATCAGGTTGCCGTGTTTGCCGATCCAGCCGATGCCGGCCCGCTGGGCCAGGTCTTTTTCAGAAAGCGGCGACGTGTCGACGCAGATCCGGCCCTGGATGCCGGGAGCCTCCGCCTGGATGGCGGCCCACAACTCCTCCAAGCGGCGCCGCACGACCTTGTGGTAGTCACGGCCCCAGGCATAGCGGGACAACCGCCCCTGATGCGGGGCCGTCGTTGCGGGTGTCGGATCGAAATACGGGTACGCCACCACCAAAACACTACGGGCCTCCGGCCAGTAGGCTCGGGGATCCCCTTTGGCGGGGACGTGCCGCTCGATCCACTGCATCGTGCCGTGACGGCCCGCTGCGATCCAGGCGGCGGTCAGGCCTCCCGCTGGCGACTCGGCCACCGGGGCAACACCAACGGCCGCAAATCCCAACGCCTGGGCCCGGTCTGCAATCAGGGCCCGGAGGGTCATCCTCGCTCGCCTCAGTTCACGGAAAAGGGCACGCCCCCGATAAACTGTTTGCCCTGCTGCAAGGCCTGCTCCGAGAACATCGAAACCTTCTGGATTTCGCGGGCCAAAAGCTGCAGCAAGCTGGAAAGGCGCTCATCGGTGGATTCACACCGCAACAAAAACTGCTTTTCCGCCCATTCGAGGTGCATGTTGGAGGCAACCCAATAGCTCAGCTCCACGGCCGTCGCCCCGTCCGGCAGCGTCGGGGCCGCCATCTGGACGAGCGTGAAGAGGATATCGTTGTACTCCCCGAACCGGGCCCGCACCAGACCGGCGAGGATGTCACTGCCCAGATCCTCATCCAGCAACTGGACGTGGGCCGTGGCGTAGACATGTTCTTCCTGCCAATCCAGCAACCGCATGCGCCGCTCGCCCTGGACGACCAGATTGTAACGCCCGTCCGGCAGGGGTTCCAGCTGGGTGATCCGGGCCAGGGCCCCCACGGTGTGCAGGCGGGCCCCCTCGGCATCGTCCGCATCCGGTTCGACGAGGACGATGCCGAACACGCCCCCCACGCCGTGGACATCGGCGATCAGCTGTTTGTAGCGCGCCTCGAAAATGTGCAGGGGCAGGGTCATGCCGGGATACAGGACCAGGGACAACGGGAAAACGGGAATTTCCATCTCTGACACCGCCTGGCCTCCTCATCCGCCATGCCCTGCATGGGCACGGGCTTGCGCCGCACACTCTATCTTACGTCGGCCGAGACGGTTTGGGTCGGACTGGGGGCAGCAGGGGCCCCCCACACGGCTGCGGCGAGAATCCAGACGGCCATCACGGTTCCGATGGCCGTCTTGGCGGCCATGGCGACGAGGCGGCCGAGCAATGCGCCCGTAGCCACCCGGGTGGCCTGATGATGGCTGGCACCGAGACTGCGTTCCCCGATCCAGGCCCCCAGAAAGGCGCCCAGAAACGCGCCGGTGACGGAGCCGATAATGGGCAGCGGGATGCCGAGGACGGCCCCAGCCACGCCACCCAGGATGGACCCCCAGGCCGCCCGGTTCGAGCCGCCGAACTGCCGAGCCAGGTTGGCCCCGAGCAGGAACTCCAACCCTTCTGCGAGTCAGCGCCAGGAACGCCAGGCCGATCAGCGTGACGAACCCGAGCGCACTGCCGGTGAGGGGGCCATAAAGGAATGCCACCAGGACGATCAGCCACGTACCGGGGAAGCCGAAGGGAATGGCGCAGAGGCAGGCCAGCAGGACCAGGCTGAGCACGAAAATCGTCACCTCACCCGCCCCTTAACGGTGGGCAATGACATGAGGCGCCGAGTGGGACCGGGCGGTTTTGACCGCTGCGGGCGGCTGCAGGAACCCGGCGAGGCTCAACCCGATGACGAGCCCGCCGACAATGATCCGATAGACCATGAACACGGCGAGCGGCTTGCGGGACAGGTAGCCGAGCAGAAAATGGATGCAGGCATAACCGACCACACCGGAGGTGACGATGCCGATGATGAAGGCACTCCGCTCATCGGCAGGCAGGGCCTGATGGCTGAGATGCCGCAGTTTGAAGATGGCGCTGCCGAAGATGATCGGGGTGCCGAGCAGAAAGCTGATCCGGGCGGCGGCGCTGCGTTCGAGGCCCCGCAACAGGCCGACACACATCGTTGAGCCGGAACGGGAGAACCCGGGGATCAAAGCGGCAGCCTGGCCGAAACCGATCGCCATGGCATCGCCGAGGTTGAGCTCTTTCCAGGAACGGCCGTCGTTGTTCGCCCGCCGGTCGACAATCAAAATGACGGTGGCGACGAGGATGAGGTTGAACCCGATCAGCAATGGGGACCGCAGCGTCGTTTCGACCCATTTTTCGCACAGGACGCCAATCACGGCGGCAGGTACGGTGCCGGCGATGATCAGCCATGCCAGGCGCTGATACGGGTCATTGGGGTCCCGTTTGACCAGACTCTGGAACCAGGCCCTGGTCAAACGGCCGAGGTCACCGGCGAAGTAGATCAACACGGCCAGCAACGTGCCGATGTGGAGAGCCACATCGTAGGTCAGACCCGGATCCGGCCAATGCATGACGGCCGGCAGCAGGATCAGATGGGCCGTGGAGCTGATGGGCAGGAACTCAGTGATGCCTTGGACGGCGCCAAAGGTGATGGCTTGGATGGGTGTCATACGGGGGAGCATAACAACACCGCCGGGCCCTGAACAGCCGGTACGGCCAAGCCCACTGGGTTGATGTCAGCCAAACTGCCCTTGCTGGGGGACCGTGGCTCAGATCAGCGAAGTGGTCTTGGCCCTCAGGCGGCGGGTCGCATCCGAGATCTGGTCGTCATCCAAAGTGACGGCCAAGAATTCGGCGATGGCATCGACGAGATTGAGCAGGTGCATAAATCCGTGCGCTTCGGTCGTCTGATCGAAATTGGTCTGCTCACAGGACTTGGCCACGATGCGGTGGGCTTCGGCGTAGCCGACATACTCCATGACGATCATTGTGTAGGCCTCGACGGCCGACGATTGGCCGCTCGTGGCATCGACGGCATTTTCCGTGAGGGCGTTGGTCTTCAGGAGGTACTCGAGGTTTTTGCAGGCCGTCCAGTCATCGAGCGGACAGGCCTCAAAGAATCGGGCCACCGAAAAGCTGCGGGGCAACTGACGGAGGAACTCGGGGATCCAGTCCGGATGCTCAGGGTCGTCGACGGCCTTGACGGCGACGATGGCATCCTCGGTGAAGCTGACCGTGGCCGTGATGCTGGGCAGTTTCTGGCGCAGACCGCCCGTCTCGTCAATCCGGCGGGCCGACTCGAGCAGGATCGACTCGATCGGCTGCTTGATGTTGGCCTCCGGCAGCTCAGCATCGTTGGCAACCCTGATCGTGAAGGTACCCATCTGCCACCAGCCGATGATCCGGTACATGGCATCGGGCCCGCGCAGCTGATTGACCTCGGCATAGCGGATGGCGCCTTGGAAGAAGAACATCTGGCACTGCTGTGAGATCTCGGGGATCGAAATCGTCATTCCGCACGTCTTCTGCTCCATCTTCACGAACTGGAGCAGGTTGAACAGGCTGATGTGCTCGAGGTTGCCCTCAAGAAGAACGGTCATGAAGGTAGTCTGGGCGGGGGGTTGGTGTGCTATCCCACTATACCACAGGCCCTGACATGCCCAATGGCTGGAGCGCTGATTGCTTCTTGTATTGAGGGTGCTATAATTCGCTGAAACGCCCTAACACCGAAGCATTGGAGCTTGCTATGCCCTTCAAACGCTGGATCCCGGTGGCTTTGGCCAGCCTTGCATTCCTACTGCCAGTAACGGTAGCCGGTGCCGCCACGGAATCCCCCACTGACGACGGAGCGGCGGCCATCGACACCCAGTTGGACGAAACGGAAGTCCGCCTGGGTGCCGACGGCTCGTTCACCCGCCGCTTGACGAAGCGCTACAAGGTCCTGAACGAGCGGGGCAAAAAGCTCTATGCCGAAGCGGAATTCGGCTACCGGCCCGACTCCGAGACCGTGACGATCGACCGGGCATTCACCGTCGATCCGGACGGACAGACCCACCAGGTCCAGGCGAACGCCATCGCCGACGCCAGCCCCTACAGCGAAGAACCGGCGTACGACCGGTATCGGGTGAAATCCTTCACCTTGCCGGCCATGGTCACGGGCTCCGTCTGCGAGTACCAGGTGACAATCCGGGGCAAAAACCGTCCGGGACGGTTCTCTGACTCACGCTATCTGCAAGGCAGCGAGCCTGCGGACACGGTCCGCTATATCCTGATCACCCCCAGCAGCCTGTCCATGCAGACGGACCTGCTCAATGCCAAGCCGGAAGTCCCCGTCGACAGCCAGACGACGCAGGAAGGCGACACCGTCCGCCGGGTCTGGACGGCCCATCGTCCCAAGCCGCTGGTCTCCGAGCGTCAGATGCCCCGCTGGCGGGATGTGGCGACCCGCATCGCCGTGTCCAGCACCACGACCTGGCGGGCCGTATCCGACGAGTGGCGGACCCTGTCCCACAACAAGGCTCAGGCCTCATCGGAGCTGGTCGCCCTGACGAAACAGGTGACCGCCCAGGCACAGACGCCGTCGGAAAAGGCGAAGGCCATCTACGACTATGTCCTGCGGGACATCCGGTACGTGGCCGTCGACATGACGGTGGCGGGGTTCGAGCCCCAATCGGCGAGTCAGGTCTATCAAAACCGCTACGGCGACTGTAAGGACGGCTCGACCCTACTGAAGGCGATGCTCACTCAGGCCGGCATCCCGACTCATTACGTGCTGGTCTCGACCAACGAGCGGGGCCGGGTGGATCAGACCTTGCCGAACTTGTCCCAGTTCGACCACTGCATCGTGGCGGCGGACCTACCGACCGGCCGGTTGTATCTCGATTCGGTCGCCAAGACGACGAGCTTCGGAGACCTGCCGTCGATGGATCACGGGGCGGATGCCCTACTGATGAGCGATACCGGAGGCGAATTGGTGACTCTGCCCGGCAGCCAGCCGGGTGCGAACGTCGCCCTCAGCGAACAAACGCTGACCCTGATGCCGGGCGGCGGGGTGCAATCCGACGTGCGCGAACAGTTCACGGGCACCCTGGCCGCCGCGGAGCGGCAAACCTACGTCGGACGCTCCCCCCAACAGATCAGCGACGAATTTCGGCGTCAAAGCGAGGGACTGGTCGCCGGCAGTCGTCTGCTCACCCATCGGGTGTCGACGGCCACCGAGGTGCGTCCCGCCTTCGAAACGGCCTTCACCTATGCCTCCGAGGACTTCGCCACGGTGGCGGGGGACCTGCTGATCTTCAAGTTGCCGGGCATGGGATTCGGATTGGGACTGTTCAGTGCCGAACACCGTGACCTGCCCATCTCCTGGTGGACCCGGGAGCGCTACATCGACCGGGCCGAGGTAACGTTGCCCCAGGGTTACCGACCCCGGTACCTGCCGGCAGCGTTGGTTCTCGAATCGCCCGAGGTGGGCTTTACGGCGCAGTACACCTACCTCAATGGCCGGCTCAGCTTCGAGGCGGTGACTGACTACAAGGCGACGACGGTGTCCCCGCAAGCCTATGCAAGTGTGCGTAAGCTATTCTTGGAGCGGGCCCGATTCGCCAAATCCGTGATCATCCTGGAACGAGACACCAATCAGGCTCGGGCCAGCCAGACGGGCCACTGACCGCGATCCATTTTCGTCGAAACGATGCAGCCAGCACCATGACCGAGACCGGATTCATTGATTTTCATGTCCATCTGCGTGGCGACGAGCCCGTCTGTCGGCATGACGTTGCGCCGATCAGCTGGGCCGCCCAGGCCACGGACCTGGTTTCGCCCTGGGTGGAACCGTATGTGCATCATGTGGCCCACCATTGGCGGAACCGGCTGAGCGTGATGGCCTACCGGGCGGTCAGCCGGATCGGGTTCAATGCCGTGCTGCAGTTGTTCGAACGCCACCGGGTCAATGAACTGCTGCGGGGCATGGACCGGCTGGGTGTGGAACGGTCGGTGATCAACGTCATTGAGCCTTATTTCAACACCGACGATTTGCGGCAGGTGATGCTGCGCCATGCGGACCGGCTCAGCCTGTTTGCCGGCGTGGATCCCAGCCTGCCGGATGCGCCGGCCCGGCTGGCCGGCTACATTGCCGCCGGTGGCGTGAGTGGGATCAAGATCCATCCGGCGCTGGCCGGCCCGGATCCCACGGACGACCGCATGTACGAGCTCTGTCAGGTGGCCTATGCACACGATCTGCCCGTCCAGATCCACACGGGTAGTTTTCCGTTCGAGGCCGTGCGCCATGATGACGACGCGTCGTTGTTGCGACCGGTCATCCAGGCCTTTCCGACAGTGACCTTCGTCCTCGCCCACATCGGGTGGAATCAGCATCGCACCGTGCTGGAACTGGCCCACGAAAATGCGAATGTGCATGTGGAAAGCAGTTGGCAGCCACCGAAGGTCGTGCGCCAGGCCGTCGACATGCTGGGTGTCGAACGGGTGCTGTTCGGCTCGGACTATCCGCTGCTCCAGCAAAAGCCGGCCATCGAGGTGATGAAGGCGGCCCTGACCCCGGCTGAAGCCGAGATGGTCATGCGCCGGAACGCCCTGCGGCTCCTCAAGCTGGAGTAGGCAGGGCCTCGGACATATGGCGCTGCGGCGCCAATTCGTGCCGAGGATCAACAACGACTCCCTTTCCTGCGGCGCCAACCGCAGGCGAGGCCAGGTGGGGACTGCCTGCGAAGCCGTTGCGTCTCACGCCCGTGGGCGGGGAGTCCCCGTGGACTGCGGGATCACCGGTGGCGGGGTGGCCTTCGGCAGACGCGGGCCGGTCGGCACCCGGGTCGGCCGGGGCAACGGCGGCAGGCGGGGCTGCACCGAGGGCGTCGGACTGGGCGAGCTTGGTGGCTTCGGGGCCTGGCCGGGGGGCATCAACACCGGTCCTGGCTGCATCTGTCGGTCCGAAGGCGTGCCCTGTGACGGCGTCGCCGAGGAAACGGGCTGTGGGGTCGCCGCACCATCGGAACCCGCCACCGGCGAGGCGGTGGGCGACGGCAGGGGCCGGGGGGTCGGACCCGGTGAGGGGATCGGCGGGGTGGCGGCGCCTGGCGGACCGGCCAAGGGGGTCGGCGCGACGGCTGACGGGCCCAGTTCCTGATCGGACGGCACATCCGGCAGGGGCTCGGCGGGCGTGGGATCCGTCCGGACGATGAACTTCGATTCGATCTGTTTTTGTTCGCCGGTGGCCACAAAACGCTCGGTCTTAAGGTTGTAAACCGCCCGGTCGGAGGTCATCCACTCGTCTTTCTGACGCTCGAACCGCACCGTTTCCGTCAGGGTGATTTCCTGTTCTTTGTCGCGGTAGACGGCTTTCTGACTGCGGGAGACCTGGCCCTTTTGTTCGGTGACGACGTTGCCCGTGGCGATCAGGTCGTTGGTCTTGGAGTAGATGTCGATCTTGTCGGCATCGATCGTCGCCGCATTGCGCAAGGAACGCTGATGCTCGACGTCGTCCGCCTTGTTCTCGATGACGCCTTCGGTGACCAGCCAGTTGCCCTTGATCTGCTCGACCCGGGCCTTGCCCGTCAGCGTCACCAGGCCGGCCGCATCGTCGAGTTCGGCCGTGTCGCCCTTGGCTTTCTTCTCCTTTTGCAGCAGGACGACGTTGCCGGTGAACTTGCCCTTTTTAGTGCGGGTCCAGTACTCGCCCTTGTCGGCATCGATCACCGTCCGGGCCGCTTTGACGGCCTTTTCGGTGCGGGCCCGCTTGGCTGCGGAGTCGGGCACCGGATCAGGCACGGGGACATGGGCCATATCGCTCGGACGGTCGACATGCACGGGCCCTTCCAGGAGCACCCGCCGCTCCCGATGGTAAAAAACCAATTTGGCGCCGGTGATCACGGTCTTGCGGCCGCCTTCGGTCTGGACGATCGTGGCCTTGCCGTCGCTCGTGGAGGTGTCGGCCTGCTCATCGTAAGTGATCCCGTCGGCAAAGACCGTCACCTCGCCCTGCACGACCCGCACATGGCCCTTGGCCACGGAGAGCCGGCGGAGCTTGTCGTGCTGCACGTTGTCGGCGAACAGATGCACCTTGGCGGGCGACTCGGCGGCTTGGGGGCTCGGAGCGACCAGCAGCACGGCGCCCACCCCACAGGCAGCGAGCGCAACCAGCAGATGGCGGGAAAATCGGCGCCACCCCCTGGGTTGACGTCCGTCCTGTGCAGCCACCACACGCCCTTTCCGTCGATAACCGTGCGCCAGACTAAGTGTCGGTCCGTGCAACGCCCACAGCATGCCACAATAAGCCGGCCCACAGCGGCCCTGCCTGCGCCTGATCAGGTAAAACTCGGTGTCGTCGCCCCTAAGGACCATCCGACTGCGGGCCTGCCTGGAGACGGGGAAGACCGGCGCCGTGTTCCTGACGGCATATGTGCAGGGGCGTTACAATCAGAACCAATCGCAGTTGGTCTCACCCGTCCCATGCCCTGACGCAAGGAATCCCGAGAATGATGCGCGATCCCGTCCGCAACCGGCCACAGCGCCTGGCTGGCATGACCTTCCAATGGCAGATCGGTGACCACAAGTGTTTCGTCACCGTCAATTCCGACGCCGACGGGGTGCGGGAGATCTTCGTCGTCGGCGACCGACCGGGTTCCGACCTGTTTTCTCTCTGCGAGGCCGTCGGGATGCTCGCCTCGGGCATGCTCAAGCAGGGGATCCCGACCCGGCTCATCTGCGACAAGCTGATCAACATCAAGGCGACCACCACCTGGAACGAAGGCGGCTTCATCCACTCGATCCCGGACGCCGTTGCCAAGTCGATCCTGCTCATCGAAGGCAACTTCGCTGCCGCCGACATGGATCCGACGGTCTTCCCGGAACTGGTTCAAAACCAGCCGTAACCCTATTTAGGGGGTTTCGCCGAGCTCGTGCTTGAAAGACATCATCATGTTGGTCTGGTGCCGCAGTTTTTCCTGCAGGGCGTCTGACATCTGCCGGACGTTGGCTGGCGCCCGACCGTGGAAGCCCGTTGTCGCCTGCAAGCGGCTAAGAGAATCACGCAGTGCGGCGATGCCAGCTTCGAACTGCCGGATCTTGACCTGACGCTAGTTGGAAGCGACTGATGCAGCCTCTGCCGGCACCGGATGATCCGACACCAGCGACTCGAAGGTGCCAATGTCCACTTGGGCGTCCGCCGCCTTGGGCATTGAGGTGCTGTGGAGGCGGATAGTGCTTTTCGGCTTGGCGGCGGCCGTGGGCAGTCTGGGTGCCGCAGTCGGGTTGGCCTGAGGGTGTTGCAGGTGCTGCAGCTAAGCCAGCACCCCGGCGTCAGCCCCAGGATCCATCGTCCGCCTGTAAAGCTGGAACAGGCGCTGCAATGGCGGGGAGTCCCGGGGGGCGGCCCTGGCGGCTGCCTGCAGCAATGGCTCGGCCTGCCAAGCGCTGATCCCATCGGACAACGCATCGGCCCAAGCGGGCGCCGGCAAAGGCGGGCCGACGACCAGCCAAATGGGCAGGGCGAGCGATCAAGCAACCAATATGATCATTCCGGCGCATGCCTCTTCCCGGCTGGGTGGAACGCCAACGGCGGATCAGGACAGCGAGAGGACGAAGTCGACCTTGATGTCCATGAAGCGCAACAGGTTGTCCACGCCACCATACTCGTTGACTGTGTAAGCCATGAACGCCGGCAACGTGCCGGTCGGCTGATGACCGCCACTCCGGTCCGCCTGGATCACGGGTTGCCGGTCAAAGAACCAGGCGGAACCGGCCAGCGAAATCCGCTCGTCGAAATCGATGCGGGCGAACTTGGCCTTCAGCAGCCGACGGTTCATTTTGTGGCAGTATTGCCCCAGCTTGCTGGACTCATGCTCGGCGGTCAGGCTTTCGGTAACCATCAGGGTGTGGGTTCCTTTTGGGTGTCGTGGGCGATTGTGACGTGAGTTTGGCCGGCGGCATTGATACGACGGTTTGAGTTTTGAGTATAAGACATGGGTCGAACACTTGATCCGTCTTTAAAAGACACGTAACAATTCCCTACAATTAGCTGATAGAGCCGTCCGACGCCATGAATGGCCACCACCCGCTTCGCGGCATTGCGACTGCTCAAGCGCTGGCCAGCCGGGCCTTGTGCGCCCCGCACCCGGCAGGATGCAGCAAGGGTGCGGCACCGTCTGGCAAGGCCCCGTGGCCGTCACCGGAACAGACGGCGACGGGCATGGCCGACGGATCCGGTGACGGCCAAGCAGCGGTGACACCCATAAAAAAAGCCCCCGCAATCGGGGGCTCCAGTGCCTGCGGCCGGTGCCGCCGGCAGGGTCGGTGGAAACCGCTCATGCGAGAGTGGGTTTCCGGGGGTTCAGGGCGAGCCGCCTTGGGGCCGGTCATTGGCACTAGGTCCAAAGGGACCTTGGCCACACGCCAGCCCATGTCGACTGCCAGGCAAGCATTGCCCGCCAGGTGGCGGCGACACCCGTCATGGGCCTCCTGAAACCGGCTCTCCTACCACTTGCGGACGGCGACCCGGATGCTGGCATCCGAGCAGGTCTCCTGCTCCGTCACTTCGAAGCCGTGGCGGGACACCTCGCCGATGACCTTGCGATACGCATAGCGCTGGGTCACCTGATTGACGAACCGCTCCTGCTCGATGCCCGTCGTCGTCCGCACGCCCCACCAGTCGGCGACGATGTCGTAAGACCCGTCCGCCGCCTTGATGAACCCGATGTCATACGGGCCACTGGTCTTGGCGACCATGTCGGCTTTGCGGGACGCACCTTGCCAGCCGTTGATAACGTTCAACGGGGCGATGCGGTGATTGAGGTCCTTGAGGGCTTCCTCCAATGCCACCCGATCGAAGATCCGACTTTTCACCCGCGTGAAATGAGACATGATGGCTCCTTTCCGGCAGAACCCACCCCGGCGCTCGGCAGCCAGGGAGATCCTCCATGACAGCGAGTCCCCCGGCGCTTTTGTTACGGATTATTATAGGCTGGCTCCGGCCTTAGCGCAATAATTCGTTACAAATCATCCGGCAGAACCGCCGTATGGCAAGCGCTCACTAGGCATAGGGCATTGGGCAGGCACATTCTGGCAAACGCGGGGCACAGCGCCATGTCGACGGTTGAGATTTCCGGCTGGCCCTGATAATATGGGGATGTTGGTCGAAGTTTTGGTTCAACAGGGACGTTGAGCCGGCCACAACCTCAGGAGGAGCCGTGTGATTACGCTCAATGGCGGATCACTGTCGATGGTCCCGTTTTATAACGCGACGGTCGACCTCAAGCGCAGTGTAGAGCGTCTGTCCAGCGGACTGCGCATCAACCGTGCAGCTGATGACGCGGCTGGTTTGGCGATCAGCAGCGGTCTTGAGAGCCAGATCCGCGGGACGGCTCAGGCGGTCGGTAACTCCCAAGACAGCATGAATCTCCTGCGCACCGGCGAGGGCGGCATGTCCCAGATCGCCGAAAACCTCCGGCGGCTGCGCGAACTGCTTGTGCAAGCGAATAATGACACCTACACGGCCGCCGACCGCGAGAAGATGCAGGCCGAAGTGGTCCACATCATCGACGGCATCGACGAGATTGCCACGAACACAGAATTCAACGGCAAGATCCTCCTGCGCCGGCTGCGTGAGTTCTACACCGTCACGAACACGTTCACGATGACCGTCCCGCCCAACGGCATGACGTCGGTGTCCTTCACGATCCCCTCCGATACGATCCGGACGACAGCCACGGCGGATTTCAGCAGCGAGTTCGCCCTGGGCAATCCATTCCCGGACCTCAATGTCCAGTTCGCCAGTGGCGTGCTCGTCGGTTCTCAGGCGCTGGACGCCACCGCCCCGCCGCCCTCGGTGCTCAACGGCAACACTGGCGGCACGGCGATTGCGAACACTGATCCAGTCGACGGTCCGCTGATCGCGGCAGCGATGACCGACTACAGCTATTCGGGCACCAATACCCCCATCGAGACAATGACGTTCACCAGTCCGATCGCCGGGCCGCAGACGTTGATCATCGACAACAACAGCCCGGCTGTCGGCGGGGCTCCGCCAATCACCCCGGGGGCGACGTTCGACATCACGGTGCAGAGCTTCGTTCGGGTAACAGAGTCCAACGGCCTGCAGGACCCCCGCTCACCCCATGCCGTGTACTTCCATCTCGGCCCCAATGAGGGGCAGACCGTCCGGTTCGAACTCCCCGAAGCCTCGGCCTTTGGCCTGAACCTGCTCGGCATCGACCTCACCCGCATCGACAACCCGGGGGCCTCCACCCGCGCCGCTGTCGCGACAGACTACTTCAACCGGATCGATGCCGCCCTGGCCTCCGTCAACACCTCACGGGCCAAGTTCGGCTCCCTCGAAAACCGCCTCGAACACAATGTCTCAAACATGCAGTTGGGCGGCCAGAACATGGCCGCCAGTCAAAGTCGGATCCTCGACACCGATATGGCGGCGGCCAGTGCCGATCTGGTCCGCGATCAGATCAAGATGCAGGCCAGCACGGCCATGCTCTCACAGGCAGGGGATTTTAACCGATCAGTGATACAGGGTCTCATCGGTACCGGCCGGGGTTGATCCCGCCGGCCAAGGGCCGGCATGAACGCCTCAAGTGCAGGGAGTTTTTGGCTCCCTGCACTTGAGGCGTTTTGCCATTTCCATTGCTACGAGCCGGCGGCAAATGCGCCACAATGGCCCTGTTACAGCTTTTGGCCGAATTGCCAGCCACCGGCATCCCGCGATGTGAGGCCCACACCGACCACCAGACTGGCCCCCAAACGACACAGGGGGGAGGGCGTATGACTGCCTGGGCCCCGTGGTGGTTGGGGGGTTTTGGTCTCCCCGGGGGGGGCGCTTACGG
>JACMPN010000394.1 GCA_014377495.1 Candidatus Sericytochromatia bacterium | reverse complement strand
TGGGACCCGAGAACGACGAGGGTGCCCTGGCGGCGGACGTCCTCGTCGGTGAAGAAGCGGCCCGACTGCACAGGGAAGTTGCGCACGGTGACATAGTCGGGCGTGGTGCCGGTAATCGTCGTCTGGATCAGGTTGCCGCCGTGGCTGATCGGCTCGCTGCTGTTCAGGGTCGGTGCGACCGCGAGGACGGCCGGTGCCTGCTGGGCGATCGCCTGGGCATCCGCCCAGACCAGGGTATGCGGCGGGGCACTGATCCCCCGGGTCAGGCTGGAGCCGCGCAGGACGGTCAGCACGTTGGTGCCCAAGGCGGCAAACTGTGATTTGGTGTAGTTTTGGGTGCCCTGACCGACACCGATCATGGCAATGATCGACGCATTGCCGATGATCATCCCGAGGACGGTCAAAAAGCTCCGCATCCGGTTGGCAGACAAGGTCCGCCAGGCCATTTTGAGGCTTTCGTTCATGGCCGGACGGGCCTTGTGCGCAGTTGGCATAGCCTCAGGCTCAAACGGCCGGTCCTCATGGGCGACGTCCGCCGCCGCCACCGATCCCCAACATGCGCATCGGGTTGAAGCCGGCGGCGGTACGCTCCTGCGGCTGGCTGATGTAGACCCGCTCGCCGGCTTCCAGGCCACTTAGGACCTGGGTCTTGTCCTTGGTGGTCGGGCCGACCGTCACGGGCTTGAACTCCGGCTTGCGCTCCGTCTGGTTCAGCACCCAGACTCCGAGCTGTTTGTCCTTGGTGGTGATGCTGACGCTGGGGACGACCAGGGCATTGGGGATCGGCGTGCCGGCGAACCGGGCATCGACGCTCATCCCGGAGCGCAGCGTGGCCAAGCCGTCATCGAGGCTGATCCGGACCTCGAAGGCAGTGACATTCTGCTCGATGACCGCTTCCGGCGCAATCAGGCGGACATGGCCCTTGAAGGGTGTGCCGGGAAAGGCATCGGAGATGATCTCGGCGAACTGATCGGCCCTGAGTTGGATGATGTCGACTTCGGGGACCTTGGCGAGGACTTCCAGGGCGCCGACGAGGGCGACGATGGACGTCGAGGTGGCGGAAGACGAGCCGGAGGCCGAGGTTGTGGGCGTGACGAAGGCGCCGACACTGGCGTATTTCTGGGTGATCATGCCGTCGAAAGGGGCACGGATCTCCGTCTCGTTCAGGCGAAGCTGGACGATCTGCAGATCGGCAGCCGCCCCGTCCACCTGAGCTTGGGCCTGGGCGATATCTTCCGGACGGTTGCCACGCCTGATCAGGTCATAGCGCGTCTGGGCTTCCTGCAGCAGGGCAGTGTTCGAGCGTTGGATGGTCCGGGTGGCCAGCGCCTCGTCGCCCGAGATGTAGCCTTTCGACAACAGTTGCTCATTTGCCTGCTGCAGCATGGTGCTCTGTTGCATGCGAGCGGTGGCGCCGTCGAGTTGGGCCCTGCTCTGGGCGATCTCTTCCGGTCGGTTGCCGGCCCGCATCAGGGCGAGTCGGGCCTGGGCCTGGGTCAGATTGGCTCGGGACTGGGCCACCTGGGCACGGACTTCCTGGTCGTCCATTTTGGCGACGAGGTCGCCCTTCCGCACGCGGGCCCCCTGGTCGACGTACAGGGCGACGAGCCGGCCGGACGTTTTCGGGCTGAGGTTGACGACTTGACGGGGCACCACTTTGCCACTGGTGGTGAGCACGGGCCGGATGGTCTGCAGGGCCGTGACGACGGTCTGCTGCCTGTTGGTACCGGCGGCACCGGCAGCTTTGTCGGAGCCCCCACCGCTGCCTCCCCGGGACTGACTGCATGCACCCACCGCCATGATCCCGAGCAGGCCGGCCAGACTGAGGCGCAACCAACCAGTACGACGGATATGGCGCATGATCGTCTCCCCCAAAGCGGCAACGGACGGTCCGAGCCCCTGTCTGCAGAGGATAACCGCCTTCGGTGGTACAGCCAAAGCAGGCCATCGGCGATAGAGGGACGAGGGCAGGGACGGCCGGGTGCAGGCGGCAGTGGCCGGCGCATGGCGATTGGCTTTCATTGGGGGGGGGCCCGCGCAGGTTTGTCGAACATGTGTCAGTCCGTCGGCCTGTTCAGGACAACAGTCCGGGCTGTCCCTAGCTGAACAGGTGACCCACACCGTAAACGACGCCGTCCAGGCCCTGGATCAGGCCGTTTTGGGACCAGCGCATGAAGATCTGGGTGGCCGGCAGGTACAGGGCGACCATCAGGAAAATCCAGCTGAACTGGGTCATCCCGTCGAAGGACTCCCGGGCCTTGGTCGGCAGCAGTTCGCGCAGGATCAGACTGCCGTCCAGGGGCGGGATGGGGATCATGTTGAAGACCACGAGCATGGCATTGATGAACACGCCCATCCGCCACGTCTCGACGAAGGGCGAGCCGGGTCCGGACATGCGGTAGCCGATCAGGCAGGCGGTCAGCAACAGGAGGTTGACCAGCGGGCCGGCGGCGGCGATCAGGGGGGCCTGCCAGCGGGGATGTTTGAGGTTGCGGGGGTCGAAGGGCACGGGTTTGGCCCAGCCGAAGCCGATGAGCACGATGGGCAGGGTGCCGAACAGGTCAAGGTGGGCCAGTGGGTTGATCGTCAGCCGACCGGCCTTTTCGGCGGTATCATCGCCGCAGAGGTGCCCCATCAGGGCATGGCCGAACTCATGCAGGCTGATGCTGACGATGAAGATCGGCAGCATCGTCAGGAGGCTATTCAGGTCGGTCAGCATCGGGAACCTCTATCGCCGCTTGGCGGGCGGCCAAATGGGCGGCCAATCGCCGCTCATCGTCTGGTGACGCCACTTCGCCAGCGAGCTTGGCCCGCAACACGGCTGACAACACTTTACCGAACATGGGGCCCGGTCGGAACCCCATTGCCGCAAGGTCTGTGCCGGTGATGGCCAGCTTTGTCCCCCGGATCGTTTGCCAATAACGCCGGATTTGCTCGGCGCTCCCATCATCGGCGACCGCCAGGGCACAACCGATAGCCAAACGTGACTGTCCTTCGCCCCAGGCATGGAGGGCCACATCGCCCGGCGGCACGGGCCGGGCCATCAGGTCCCAAGCGGGGATCAGCCGGGACTGATCCCCGGCACTCAGTTTCATCGCCGTGAGCAGCCGGGCACGCCGGTCCAGCGGCGTATCGGCCAGGAGCAGGGCCAGAAAGCCCAGCCAAGTCTCGGCGTCGGCCACGGGAATCTCCGCCTGGCCGGCTTCAAAATGGCGAAACCGCGCGATCAGCGTGTCATCCATGGCGATGCCCAGTCCCCGCAACGCCCCCAGTTCCGCGAGTCGGGTCAGCGTGTGCCAGGACTGTGATTCGCGGGTCCAGAGCAGCCGCATCTCCTGGGCGATGCGATGATTCACGTAACCGTCCAGCGTTGGCTGGGCCATCGATTCCCGGGCCCGGGCCTCGTCCGCCGGCGCCATCCGGAAGCCGAGCTTGCGCTCGAACCGTACAGCCCGCCAGAGCCGGGAAGGGTCTTCCAGATAGCTGAGGGGATGGAGGACTGCCAGGCGTTTTGCCTGCAGGTCCTGCCAGCCACCGAAAAAATCGAGGAGTTGGCCGAAATGGGGGCCATCGAGGCGGATGGCGAGGGCGTTGACCGTGAAGTCCCGCCGGGCCAGATCGAGGCTGATCGGGGAAAAGCGCACGTCGGGCTGGGCCCCGGGATGGGCGTACGTCTCCCGCCGAGAGGACGCTACGTCGACGGGGCCGGATGGCGTCGTCAGCTTGGCCGTGCCGAACTGCTCGTGCAACGTCGCCTGCACCCCCAAGGCTGCGGCCCAGGCTTTGGCAAAGACAATACCGTCGCCGTCGACGACCAGATCGATGTCCGGGGAGGCCTGGCGGTCGAGGAGCAGGTCCCGCACCGAGCCCCCGGCCCAATAGAGGGGCATGCCCAATTTTGCCGCAAAGCCACCCGCGTCCTTTAGAAGGCGGATGACGTCGTCACCTGCCCAGGCGGCCAGACGGGCGGCCAATGCCTGCGGGCTCGGCCGGTCCGTCTCAACGCCGGACGTCGAGCCGTAGAGCTGGCGGACGAGGTCGCTGCCGGCGATGATCCCCACCAGGCGCCCCCCATGCGCGATCAGCAGCCGGGGGGGCGTCGGTGGGGCCAGCAGCCTGGGCAGGTCGCTCTGCGGGGTGTCGGCGGGAATCAGGGGGGGCGTCCGCATGATGCCCGTGACGAGGCTGTGGGCCAAACCATGACGGATCGCCTTGTCGAGTTGGATGCGGCTGCCCAGCCCCACGGGTGTGTCTGAGGCGTCGGTGATCGGCAGGGTGCCGTGACCCCAGTTGATCAGGTGCTCCAGGGCAGTTCGAACGGTCGTCTTGGTCGGCACACTGAGCACGGGTGCGGTCATCGCCTCTCTGGCGTTCGGTGCCGGCGGCAGGGAGTTTTCCAAAAGGGCGAGGGCTTGCTGCATCACCTCAGTGGGGGTCCGGCCCTTGACCTTGGCATAGCAGGCCTCGGCATGGCCGCGAGCCCCGAGCGGTTGCCAGGCCGTGGCGAGATCCAGCCCCGGCAGGGCGGCCCGGCCGATCAGGTGGACGGCGTGTCCCATCTGCAGGGCGGCCACGGTAAAAGGCTTGCCGACGATCTCGGTCCAGCACATCACGGCACCGGCAGCATCGGACACGTCTTCGGCGCAAACGATCGCCGCCGCCTGTCCGGGGTGGCCGGCCACCGTGATCGGATAGCCGTCGGCCAGCAGTTGCTCCAGCAGAGCCTGCAGTGAATCGGGCAACTGAGCGTGGGCGTACTGGCGGACGACGGCCAGGTTCGCGCCCTGATCGAGTAGCCAGGCATAGGCGGCGGCGTCCCGGGGCGAGGTCTTGGGAAAAAGCAGGCCGCCGGTATCGACGTAGATGCCGAGTGCCATCGTCGTCGCCTGCAGGGTGCTGGGGATCAGCCCCTGCTCGCGCAGGTGCTCGGTGACGAGGGTGACGGCGGCCCCGACGGGTTCGATCTGGAGATCGCCAGTCAGCAGGTGCAGCACGGGGTGGTGGTCGATGACCCGCCACTGCACGCGGGCCCGGTGATCGGCGGGGAGGACGTCGATGCGGTCGGGGTCCTGGGTGTCGACCATGAACACCCGGTCGACGGTCGCCCAGTCGATCGACGCGGCAGTGCGGATGCCCAGCGCCTCGCGGTGCAGTGCCAGGTAGGTCTCGACAGGCGGGTTGCCGGTGTCGATGACCGGGACGGCGTCAGGCGTGAGGAGGTGGGCTGCGACCACCGCTCCCAGCGCATCGAAATCAGCGTGCCGGTGTGTGACGATGACGATCATCGGGGGATCCTAGCATGGCTGCTGGTGGGTCTTCCGGTGTCTTGTTCCCCTCGAGGGCCTGTGGTACAGTGCGCTCCGGGTTCAACCCCAAATACACACGCCGGGCGGTTTCAACCGTCACGCAGTGGCGATCTTTGGATCGTCCGACGTTCCCGGCGGAGGCACAACTGCACAATTTAAGGAGAAGGTATCTCTATGTCCGCGGTGACCACAAAGCAACTACTTGAAGCCGGTGTCCATTTCGGCCACCAAACCCGTCGCTGGAATCCGAAGATGAAGCGCTTCATCCACGGCGAGCGCAACGGCATCTACATCATCGACCTGCAGAAGACCCACAAGGGCCTGAAGACGGCTCAGGACTTCCTGCGCCAGCTCGCCTCCGAGGGTCGTACCGTCCTGTTCGTCGGCACCAAAAAGCAAGCCTCGGAGTCCATCTCCGAAGCCGCCATCCAGACCGGCCAGTTCTTCGTCAATCAGCGGTGGCTGGGCGGCATCCTGACGAACTTCGTCACGATCCAGACCCGCATCAAGCGGCTCGCCGAGATCGACAAGATGAAGGCTGACGGTATGTGGGAAGTCCTTCCCAAGAAGGAAGTCGCTCAGTTGGAGCGGGAGCGCATCAAGCTCGAGAAGAGCTTGGGCGGTCTCAAGGGCCTGCACCGGTTGCCCGATGCCGTATTCATCGTCGATCCCAAGCGTGAGCACATCGCCACCCGTGAAGCCCGCAAGCTGCGGATCCCCATCATCGCCCTCGTCGACACCAACTGCGACCCCGACGAAGTCGACTATGTGATCCCTGCCAACGACGATGCCATCAAGTCCGTCCGGTTGCTGACCCAGGCCTTGGCCGAGGCCTTCGCCGAAGGCAAGGCGAGTGGTCCTGCCGGCAGCAAGCCCGTTGTGGCTGCTGCCCCGGCGCCCGCTGCTGCTGCCCCGGCGCCCGCTGCTGCTGCCCCGGCTGCTGCTGCCCCGGCTGCTGCTGCCCAGACGCCCGCCGCT
>JACMPN010000393.1 GCA_014377495.1 Candidatus Sericytochromatia bacterium | reverse complement strand
CGGCCGTCTCGATCAGGCTGGCAATCTGGCTGATCTCGGTCGCCATCCCGGTCGCCACAATAACGGCCAACGCGGTACCACCGGCGCAACTCGCAGACGTGTCGGACACCATCGAGAACCGACGGCGGCCCTCGATGGTGTTCGACACGGTCATGCCGCTTATCGCAACCTCAATGACCTCCTGCACTTCCGCCACGCTGATCCCGTATCGGGCGATGGCCTCCCGTTTGATCTCCAGAGCGAGGTAGGTGCCACCAACGCTGCGCTCGGCGTTGAGGTCGGCCGCACCGGGTACGCCCGGCAGCAGCCGTTCGACGTCGATGGCGAGCCCCTCCACTGGATCAGGTCATCCGAGACAAGGGCGATGGCGACGGTGAGCTTGCGAAAATGCAGGACCCCATTCGACAACGGACAATAGAGCCAATGGAAGAAGCGCATGACGACGAGGCCGTAGGCGGCCTCGCCCTTGCCGTTCCACTCCACCAGGCCGCGCCGGGGCTCTGGCCCCAACTGCACGGTGGCGACCTGCCCCAAGGTGACGGGCACGCCCCGCACGGGCATGTTCTGCCGCCCACCGGACGACAATTGAAGTTGATGAGACTGATCGGGAGGCACATATGGACGTTGGAGCAGCCAACCTCATAGTCGACAAGATCCTCAAAAAGCCGGACGAGCAGCTGAACGTCTATGACGGACGAGTGACCACGGCGGCCTTTGCCCTCACGGACACCGATCATGACCTGACGATCGATCGCATGGAGATCATCGACGGCCTCATCTCCGGGCGCATCAAGGAAGAAGACGGCAAGCTCCAGCCCGCCAATCGGATGACGTTCAATCCTCCGGCCGATGACAGACAGCGTGGCCTGGCCCCGCGCAGCTGGATGCAGGGGGTGATCGTGCCGGGTGGCGATCCGGCCCACCCGCCGGCGCCCGTCCGCATCGTCGGTGCCGGTGCCACGGTCGGGGCCGGCCAAGGCGCGGGCTCGCTCAGTGCGTCCCAGATCACAGGCTTGGCCGGCAAGTCCTTCGCCGACGTCTCAGCCCAGGTCCGCACGCCGGAAGATGCGGCCCTGTTCCTCGGCACGAACCTCTCCTACGACAAAGACCGCCTGGCCAACCAGGGTGTGGCCCTGTCGGCGATGGCCTCCGACGATGTGCTGAAGTCCGGGGCGGGGATCTGCCGGGATCAGCATGCCCTGGTCCGAGAGTTGCTCCAGAATGCCGGCTACGAAGCCGTCCTGCTGGGTTACAGCGGCAGCGACCAGAGCCACGCCATCACCGCCTATCGGGACAAGACCAGCGGCGAGTGGGGCATCGTCGAGTACGGCACGCTGTATCCTGCCAGCCAGTTGCATGCCAAATCGCCTGAAGAGGCCCTGTTGATGGTCCGTCCGACGACCATGGCGATCTCCGTGTTCAGCGACGACGGCCCCAGCCAGAAGAGCCACATCAAGGGGATCATCTACACGCCGACCTCACGGGTCTTCGAGCAGTTCATGGGTGGTCCGTCACCAGCGGCGGGCACCGGGGTCACCGTGACGAATCAGGCGGTCTCGGTGACGGCCGCCAGCCACAACCGCCGCTGGCAGGCCGGGATGCAGATCGTCACCGATCCCCGCCTGCCGTACCTGCAGGGGGCCGTGATGGTCGGTGCCTGGCGCACCTTCCCGGATGCCGGCCTGCGGGTCGGTGTGGGCGGCGGTTACGTCCCCAAAAACACGACATTGGGCATTGGCAACAACACCCCCAACAAACATGGTGAAGCCTTCGGTTTCGTCGCAGCAGAAGAATTCCACCCCCATATGCTGCATTTCGGCGACATCGGCGGGACGGGGATCAGCGTCGAGGCCGGCTCACACACGGCATTGCAGGCCGTCGTCGGCATGGGCCACGAAAAGGTCAAAGACGGCGGTGAGGCTAATTCCGGGGCCCGCAAGGTCGATATCGAGGGCTACGGGACGGGGTTGTCCTCCTTGAAGTGGTCACCGACCCTGACGGCCAGCCGGGACTTTGCCGTCTGGGGCCGGGGCACGCCGGATACCCGCCTCAGCCTCGGGTACGGGGCGGGCCTCGACGTCGGACTGGGGGCTGCCTACTACGCCTCCGGCGGCAAAGGCGTCCTCCCGATCAACCAGTACGCGACGACGGGCCTCGAGACTCGTCCGACTGCCTGGCTGGGCATCGCCGCCAACGGTTACGTGCCGATCACCGTCGCCACCAATGACTTTGCCGCCAGTCCCCTGGCCCGGTTGTCGGTGACGACACCTTACGGCAGTCTGGCGACGACCCAGGGGAAGACCCAGGCTAGCTATGACGTGACGAGCGGTGTGAACATCGGCCCATTCCAGGTCGGGGCCTTTGCCTCGGCGAACCATGACCGGGTCAGCGGTCAGGTCGATAAGCGGGTGGGTGGGCAAGTCTCCGTGGCCAACTGGTAAGGGTCGCACTCGCCACCCACCCACGTATCGCCCACCCAGCCAACAAAAAAGGCCGCCCATTGCGGGGCGGCCTTTTGATTGCCGTTTAGCGGCGGAACTGCTGCTTGCGCAGGCGGATCGCACTGGGCGTCACTTCGACGAGTTCGTCGTCGTTGATGTACTCCAGGGCTTCTTCCAGCCCGATTTCACGGGGCGGGGTCATCCGGACGAGCTCTTCACCGCCGGCAGCCCGCATGTTGGTCAGCTTTTTGGGCTTGCAGACGTTCATCGGCATGTCCTGGATGCGGTTGTTTTCGCCGACGATCATGCCGACGTAGACCCGCTCGCCGGGCTTGATGAAGAACAGGCCACGATCGGCCAGCTGCTCCAGGGCGTAGGCGGTGCAGGTGCCCTCTTCCATGGAGATGAGGACGCCGTTGCGCTGGGAATCGATCTCACCGGCAAACCGCCGGTACTCGTGGAACGAGTGGTACATGACGCCGGAACCCTTGGTCAGCCGGATGAACTCCGAGCGGAAACCGAAGAGACCACGGGACGGCACGAAGAACTCCAACAGGGTCCGACCGCGACCATCGGCCATCATGTTGGCCATCTCGGCCCGACGGGGCCCGAGGAGCTCGATGACGGCACCGACCATCGCGTCCGGCACGTCGCAGACGAGGGACTCGAAGGGCTCGACTTTGTGGCCGTCCTCTTCCTTAAAGATGACCTGGGGCTTGGAGACCTGGAACTCGAAGCCTTCGCGGCGCATCGTCTCGATCAGGATGCCCAGATGCAGCTCGCCCCGGCCGGAGACGAGGAAGGCGTCGGTCGCATCGGTCTCTTCGACCCGCAGGCTGACGTTGATCTGGACTTCTTTCTTCAGGCGGTCCCGCAGGTGCCGGCTGGTGACGAACTTGCCTACCTGGCCGAAGAACGGCGAGTTGTTGACGCAGAAGGTCATCTGCATCGTCGGCTCTTCGATTTCGGTCCAGGGCAGAGCGACCGGCGTTTCCAGGCTGGCGATCGTGTCGCCGATGCTGGCCGCTTCGATCCCGGACAGGGCGATGATGTCGCCGGCCTGGGCCACTTCGATCTCGATCCGCTTCAGGCCTTCAAAGCCGAACAGCTTGGCGACCTTGACCCGGGACACGCCGGTGCGGGTCATGTGGGCGACCTGCTCGCCGACCCGGATGCGGCCGTGGTGCAGCCGGCCGATGACGATGCGGCCGAGGTACTCGGAGTAGTCGATGGTCGTCACTTGGAGCTGCAGGGGCAGTTCCGGGTCGCCTTCGGGCTCGGGCACGTGCTCGATGATCGCATCGAACAGGGGCTTCATGTCCTCGCCGGTGACCTTGTGGTCCAGCATGGCATAGCCCTTGATGGCGCTGGCGTAGACGACCGGAAAGTCCAGCTGCTCTTCGGTGGCGCCGAGCTCGATGAACAGGTCGAGCACTTTGTCGAGGACGACTTCGGGGCGGGCCCCGTCGCGATCGATCTTGTTCAGGACGACGATCGGCTTCAGGTTGTGCTGCAGGGCCTTGCGGAGCACGAAGCGGGTCTGCGGCATCGGGCCTTCGAAGGCGTCGACGACCAGCAGGCAGCCGTTGACCATACTGAGGACCCGTTCGACTTCACCGGCGAAGTCGGCGTGGCCGGGGGTGTCGACGATGTTGATGTGGTACTCGTCGTACAACACGGCCGTGTTCTTGGCCAGGATGGTGATGCCCCGTTCCTTTTCCAGGTCGTTGGAGTCCATCACCCGCTCGGCGACTACTTCGTTTCGACGAAAAGTGCCGCTCTGCTTGAGCAGGCAGTCAACGAGGGTGGTCTTGCCATGATCGACGTGGGCGATGATGGCGATATTGCGGATCTTCCGTGACACAGAGAAACCTCTTCGGGGCGATGAATGGCGTTGCCCGTACAGTGTAGCCGCGCCGGGGCCTCACGGCCAGTCTTGGCGCCAGTTAACGCTTTGCGAATGCCGCCAATCGGCGCCCTCATGATCAGGCTACCGCTCGATCGATGCCCTTTGCAACGATTCGTGGGCCAGCGGTGACTGTGCGCCACGTCGCATTGGCTGGCCGCCCGACGGGTGTATGCTCTGGGCGTACCGCTCGTCGTGCCCGGGCCTGAAGCAGAATGAAGTGCGATGCAGCGAAGAACCACCTGTCTGATCTTATTTGTATTCGCCGTGATGATGACTGCCTGCACGGGATTTCCGCTGCGGCCGCAGGGCCGGCTGCGGATTGCCGTCAGCTGGCCGCAGCGGCTGCAGGCGCAGATGATTCCCCCCGAGACGAGGGCCTTTGGCATCAGGGTGGTGACCGCCAACGGTCATGACGAGATCGTCCTCACCCCCGAGAGCCGTGAAACGACGTTTCCTGAGATGCCGACCGGTGAGGTCACCGTTTACGTCATCGCCTACGACGAGGACGCTCGGCCAGTGGCCGGCGCATCGGCGACGGCGGTGGTGGTCGCCAACGACACGACGGACGCCGGGATCGAGCTGAAGGCCGGCATGCCCGCCTTTGTGGGGCAACTGCAAAGTCTGTCGGCCGCAGTCGCCGCCAGGCTAGGCAAGCCCAAACCGGCCGCCGACGGGTCCATCGCTCCGAGCCCCAGTCCTCGGCCCGACGGCCCCTCGCCTTCCGATGGGACCGCCTCGCCGAGCCCGGTGCCCAACCACAGCGGCGTGCCATCATCAGACGGGTCGCCCAGTCCCCAAGCTGGACCGACCAATGCGTTATCTGCATCATCCGTGCCGTCACCCGACCCGCCGGCCATTTCGAACGGCAGCCCCACGCCCAGCCCCATGCATTCTCCCTCTGACCCGCCTCCGGAAGTTGCCGCCAGCCCGGCGTAGTCGCCAGACCCGAACGAGCCCGTTGCCACAACGGTTTCGTTGACGCCCCGAAGACCGGATTACGCATACAGCCGCGCCTGACGCGGGGGAGCTGACATGAGAAAATGGGCAGTCGGTAGCCTGGCCATCGGCTTGGTCTGGGCCACGATGCCGGTGGCAGAGTCTGCCGGCGGTCGGTCTGGCACTGTGGCGCGCGTCACCAAGGGTGTGTCGATCCGGCACCACGGTCAGGCGACCTGGCAACGCGCCGTCGGCGGCATGTTGCTTGCCACCGGTGACGGACTACGCACCCCTGTCGGTGGTGCGGCCGAGGTCAGTTATGGCGATGGGACCATCACCCGCCTGGGATCCAACACGACGGTGTTTCTCAATGATGCTCGCGGCCGCGGGCTGAGCCTTTTCCTCGGCCGCTTGTGGATGAAAGTGGCCAAGGGGGCTGGCGGCATGCAGATCCAGACACCCGCGGCCGTGGCCGCTGTGACAGGGACAGACCTCTTTGTCTTCCACGAGGGACAGGGCAACGGGGTGGATCCCGTTTCGACCATCGGCCTTCTGGAAGGGGGGGTGCACGTCCGCAAGGCGAAAAACAGCCTGGAATCGCTGGTGCCACTGATCCGGCTGGCGACGTTGGATTGGCACGGTTTCAATTTGGTCCAGGATCTTGCCGGCGTGGATCTGGGCATTGGCCAAAAGGCGGTGTGCGATCCGGCGCTGCCGACGCTCCAGGTCCTGGTCATGTCGCCGGCCGAGATCGCCGCCAATGTTGCTGTGGTCGTCGGGATTTCGGTCGTCGGCCCCGGTCAGCCGGGCTCGCCCGACACTGAAGACAAGCCGGCCGATGATGGCAAGTCGTCCAGCCGGCCCGGCGCCGCCACCGGGCGCAACGAGCCTACGAAGCCGCAGGCTGTGGGCGATGCCGACGGAGGGGGCGGGCCCCCTGCTGTCTTCCAGCCGACAAACGCTGATGACCACCAGCCGGACACTATGGACCAGCCGGTCCCCGCCGTGCCACCGGCACTACCCGAGGCCCCGGTTGCTCCGACGCCTGCCCAACAGATGCAGGACCAGTTGGTATCGCCAGTCGACAAGTCACCCACGGCCGGTGACCTGCGCGTCATCATTTACTGAACGATGTAGCCGATGCGGTTCGCCCGGTCACCTCAGGCAAGGCCGGCGGTAGACACGACGATAACCAGAGACCAAAATTTCATGAGCCATGGCCGCCTCCTGTGACTCCGCTCGTTGACCGTCTCAGGTTAAAAGGTCCAGGTGGTCCCGAGGGTGGGCGAGTAGACGGCCACGCCGGTACCCGTGTCCTGGGTTGCGCGGATGCTGAGGTCGCTGAACAGGTCGGGCGACCAATGGGCCAGCAGACCGACGCGCTCGCCAAATCCGGGTGCGACGCCCAGATTGCCGGCGATGAAGCCCTCGCCGATGAGGGTCAGCAGCGGCGTCAGCGAGCGGTCCAGGCCGACGTTGAACGTGTAGCCCTGGCCCACGACATAGGTTGCCGGGGTCCAGCGGTAATTCGGGCCGAACCCGGCGTTGAGGGTGACATTGACCACCGGGTTGGGGAACCCGACGATCCCCGTCAGGCCACCGGATGCCATTCCCCCGGCAGTCATCGGAAACGTGCCGCCCGCCAGCATGGACACGGTCACGGGACCGGTCGGGATGAATTGGTACTTGAGCCAGGTGCTCACCGTATCGACGCTGCCAGCGACCGTGGCCGTGCCCAGGCCACCCACTGCCATCCCGGACGTGAGGCCCGCCTCCAACTTGTCAGTCAGGCCGTACTGCACGCCGAGCATCGGGGCCACGAAGCTGCCCGTCGTGTTGTAGGCGGCCCGCAGGCCGACGCGAAACTTCTGGGCAGGCACGGTGACACCGTACACGTTGTTCATCGGACCAAAATAGGCGGGCGGATTGGCATCTGCCGCCGGTGGCAGCATCATGGCTGCCAGTGTCATCAGGGTTGCCGTCAAAAGGACAGTGCGGGTCATTGCTGGGCCTTTCGGTGCGCCCGCCACGGCGGGGCGGGCCGGTACGGGGGCATACACATTGCAGAATGCGGTGAGTTGGCAATGAGCCACTCATTCCTCAGTGTAATCGGGACTTGGACATCTAAAAGCGGTGAATGCCAGATTAAAGTCAAATTTATACGAATCGTAGATTGTTTCTGTGAGAGATTGCCGTTAAATTACAAGGAAATTCGCAACATCGTGCGGTGTTCAAAAGCCGACACCTTCGGCCTTGGCTTTGGCCGCGGAACGCTTCGGGGCTGGCAGGCTGCCAGGGAGAGTGATTATTGGGTAAAAATATAATCGTCTGGGGCCTGTCTCAGCCAAATATAAGAGTTAGTCTGGCGTTCTTGCGGCCCGGCGGCCTGTCGCCGGCCCTGTCACGGCCACGATCCATGTGCCATTGCTTGGCCGCCATTGCCTGTTCTGGTGGGTGTGGCGATTTTCAATCCTTATCCCGGGTCGGCAGCG
>JACMPN010000392.1 GCA_014377495.1 Candidatus Sericytochromatia bacterium | reverse complement strand
GCGGAGCAAAACGCTACGTCATTCCGCCCAACCGGCTCACAGATCTGGCAACGCAAGTAGTTCCCATCGCAACCGCTAAATGACAGGAAGCCCGGTCGTCTGGGACGGCCGGGCTTCCTGTTGCCAATTATGCCTAAACGGCGCCTGCGGCCAATTGCGGCACGATCAGGTGATCGAACGGATTTACGTACGCCGTAGACCGGGTGAAAACACCGGAAAGACCATTGCCTCCTTCGGACGTCCGGCTGATTTCAGCGAACGCCGCATTGGCAATGGCGTCCAGCAATCCCTGGTCCGCCACCCGTTCGAGGAGTTCCAAGGTTTCCTCGACCACCGTCTGGGCCCGTGTCTGGATGATCCCGCCCGCTTTGTAGGTGAACTCGTCGGCGACTTCGGCTGCGGCGTTGTACACGTAGTCCGCCGCCTGCAGGGCCAGGGCCCGATCCGAGAGATAGGGCGTGTGGATCGCCTCGGTCAGCATCCCAAGCAGGTGGATGTGCTGGCCCGTCAACACCGTGGCCAGATTGAACATGACGTTGTGGGCGTAGGCCGTAAAGACGTCGCCCGTAATGTGCTTGGTCGGTGGCATGTACTTCAGCGGGGCTTCCGGGAAAACCTCACGCACGAGCTGGGCCATCGCCACTTCCAACAGGAAGCTTTGCCGGCGCCGCGGATCGATCTCGTACGCATGGCCCAGGCCCATCTGGTCGGACCGCATGCCGGCCGCCAGGGCGAACCGCTCGTTGATGAATTGGGAGGCCAACACGGTGTGGCCCTCTTCCACTGCATCGGCGGTGGTCAGGTAATTGTCTTCGCCCGTGTTGATGATGATCCCCGTCCGGGCGACGATCTGACGGCTGAAGTACTGGTCGAGCAGGGTGCGCTGGACGTTGATGTCCCGGAAAAGGATGCCGTACATGGCGTCGTTCAGCATCATGTCGAGGCCGAACCGGGCCCCAAGTACGGTGATTTCCGGCATGCAGAGCCCGGAGGCGTAGTTGGTCAACATGATGTAGCGGCCCAGTTCGTGACCCACCTCGTCAAGGGCGGCCCGCATCAGGCGGAAGTTTTCACCGGTGGCGTAGGTGCCGCCTGTGCCGTAGGTCGTGGCCCCTTCGGGTACGTAGTCGATCAACGACTGCCCCGTGTGACGGATGACAGCAATGATGTCGGCACCTTGCCGGGCAGCCGCCAGGGCCTGGGGGATGTCCTCAAAAATGTTGCCCGTGGCGACGATGACGTACTTCCAGGGTATGGGTCGCGGCGGCGTCGACTGGCGCAGGTCATGGCGCACCCGCCGTCGGGCGTCGAGATCGACAATCGCCGCTTCGGCCAGCCGCAACGCTTCGGCCCGGATCTTGTCGGGCGAGACGGGTGGCAGTTTCGTCAGATCGAGCTCGCCGTCCGTCACGCCTTGGGCGATCTGTAGCGGAGTCTTGCCGTAAGCAAGGACGGCATGGGCCATCGGCAGCATGGCGCCATTGTCGATCAGCCCGTTAAGCTGCAGCTGATCGACGAAACGGTTCACGTAAGGCACGCCCTCATCGTCGGCACCGTCAATGCCCAGCAGACGCAGACACGAGCGTTCGATGCTCACGGTGCTGCGGGTGCGGAACACAGCCACTTCCGGTGCCACGATGCGTTCGGCCAAAGCCCGCGCCTTGGCGATTTTCTCCGGTGAGAGGTTCAGCTTGCTCATCGACGACCCTTGACCCTGGCAAACGGGGATGTTGCCTGCGGATTTGGCTGCAATCCGTTTGCAGTCAAATCTGCGGGCAACATTGGCGTCTGATGCGCCGACACCCTTATGGTTAGACCATTACAGCCTACCACCGTCCCCACAGGCAAGCAATCGACAGATGCTCGACAATTCCTGCACGTCAGCCTTCAGTAGCAACTCGTCCGCTTCAGCCAATTGAAACTCCGGTCCCGGTGCAAAGACCGGCTTGCCGGCCCTGACGATCCCGAGCAACGGTGCCGGCAGACAGGGCTGGATCGCAGCCAGGGTCTGGCCGATCCACGGATGGTCGGCCCCGAGTCGACAGTCGGCGATGTGCAAGTGTGGCTGACCGGCCTGTAACACTGCCCTGGCCTGATAACGGGCCCGGATGCGGGCAAATTCCTCGCCCAGCCGGTGGTGGGTCCGTCCCAGGGGCTCCAATGCCGCCCGCAGCAGCGTGATCGCCCCTTCGAACTCCGGCTCGATCACCACGTCTGCCCCGGCCCGATCGAGCCTGACGGTCTGAAAACTGCGGTGAGCCCGGGCGATCACCCGGATGTCGGGCCTTTCCCGACGGGCGAGCCGGATGGCGATCTCGTTGCTCGTCGCATCCGGCAGAGTCGTCATCAGCAGGTGCGCCGTCGGCAGACCCGCCGCCATCAGGACCCGTGCTACGGTGGCGTCGCCCCAGATGGCATTCACCCCACGCGCCCTGGCCTCGATGACGGCGTGTTCGTCGAGGTCGATGGCCGTTACCGCCACGCCCCAGCGGGACAGGTTTTCCGCCACGGTCAGCCCGACCCGGCCGAGACCGACCAAGAGGATATCGGCACTCGGTGTCTCGGCAGATGGGGCCGCCTGCCCCAGGGAGCGGCGAACGATCACCCGTTCAGCCAAGCTCAGGGCCAAAGGGGCCACGGTCGCAGTCCATAGGGTGACGAGCACCAGCAGGTCATAGCCCATCTGCCCGATCAACCCCACCTGCCGGGCCTGATTCGCCAAAACCAGATTGAACTCGCCCAAGGGCAGCAGGGATGCCGACAACCAGAGGGACAAGCGCCAGGATTGCCCCTGCAGCCGGAGGGCTATGAGCGGCGTCAGGGCCTTCAGGGCCACGACGGCAATCAGCACCAGCACGACGAGCAAGGGAAAATCCGTCAGGATCGCCGGCCGAAACAGCAGTCCGAGCGACACGAAAAACAGGCTGGCGAACAGGTCCCGCAGGGGGTGGATCCCGCCCAAGGCCATCTGGGCGTAAGGTGATTTCGAGAGGACCAGGCCGGCGACGAAGGCCCCGAGGCCCAATGACAGGCCCAGATGCGCCGAGCCGAAAGCGACCAGCATGCCGATACCGATCACGGACAGCAGGTAGATTTCCCGGTCATGATGGGCCGAGACGCCGCGCAGGATCTTGGGCAGCAGCCGGGTGGCGGACATCAAGATGAGGGCGACGAGCAGCAATATGCCCCATTGTCGCCAGGACATGCCGAATTGCGGGCCCGCCCCGCCACCGGCCAGCCAGGACAGTCCGATCGCCATCGGGACGACAGCGATGTCCTGCACGACAAGGAACCCCGCCGTCAGGCGCCCGTGGGCGGAATCGACCTCGCCGCGCTCTGACAACAGGCGCATGCTCACGGCGGTGCTGGACAGGGCGGTCAGGCAGCCCCAGACCACCCCCCAGCGCCAGTCCTGACCTGCCAACAGGCCGATCGTGGCGACGATGGCCAGGGTCAGGGCGATCTGGAGGGCCGCACCCCACAAGGCGACCCGTCCAAACGCCCGCAACTCATCCAGCCGGAACTCGACGCCCAGGGCGAAAAGCAGCAGGACGACGCCGATGTCGGCGAGCGAGCGGATGACGTCCGGGTCCTGGATCAGGGCGAAGCCGCCGGGTCCGAGCAGGACACCCCCGGCGATGTAGCCGACCAATAGGGGCAACCGCAGGCGTGCCGCCAGGACACCGCCGATCGCAGCGGCGATCAGCGACAGGGCCAGTTGTTGGAGCAGCGGCGACTCAGGCATGGCGATGCGCCCCCTGTGTCAGTGTAGGGACGGGCGCCCCCACGCCACCCGGTCAAACGGACAAGTGCGACTCGGAGGCCGTCAGTCAGGCGGAGTGTCCTGCCCGCTGGGATGGCAAACTCAGCGGCGCCTGACCCCCATCATCAGCCCCGGCTGACGAAGATCGGCGCCACAGCTGTCGGCCGGCCGTCGGTTTCCACGACGATGTGATACGTCCCTGCCTCCGGGAACAGCACCTGCCAGGTCGTGCGTGTCTCATGGGAGTCCGACGCCCGCTCCAGCCGGAACGTGTAGGGCTGAGCCAACTCGGCAATGACGACGTCATCAAGATTCATCACCCGGATGTTGACCGTGTGGTCGCCTTGGAAGTTGAAACCCCAGAAGGTCACGGTCGTGAACGTGTCCACGGATGGAAAACTCGGTTTGACGATCTCGTAGAACCGACTGCCGATATCGTGGAAACGATACCGCTCGGACATCGCCAAGGCGTCGGCCAGCAGGATGAAATGCTGCATGGGCTTGGCCCGCATCAAGTCACGCAGGCCCAGAGTCATCGTCGCCACTTGGCGCT
>JACMPN010000003.1 GCA_014377495.1 Candidatus Sericytochromatia bacterium | reverse complement strand
TCTTCACCGACGAGGACGTCCGCCGCCAGGCCACCGTCGTCGTCCTCGGATCCCAACTGGCCCAGTCCATCTTTCCCGGCCAGGCGGCCGTCGGATCCACCCTGCGCATCCACAACATCAGCTTCGCAGTCGCCGGCGTGCTCATCTCCAAGGGCGCCGGTGCCGGCGGCAATCAGGACAACGTCGCCCTCGTGCCGATCACGACGATGGCCAACCGTCTGGTGGGCCGGACGTCACCCTACGGCCTCGCCGTGCAGAGCATCGCCGTCTCGGCCATCGATGAGGCGAGCATGGAGGCAGCCCAGTACCAGATCACCAATCTGTTGCGCCAACGGCACAAGATTACCGGTGACGACGATTTCGAGGTCCGCAACCAGCAGGACGCCCTCGATGCCGCCAACAACATTGCCGGGGTGCTGACGATCCTGCTCACGTCGGCGGCCGCCATCTCCCTGCTGGTCGGCGGGATCGGCATCATGAACATGATGCTCGTCTCAGTGACGGAGCGGACTCAGGAGATCGGCCTGCGCAAGGCGATCGGGGCCTCCGAAGGCGACATCCAGGCCCAATTCCTCATCGAGGCGCTGATCCTGTCGCTGGTCGGCGGCATCCTCGGCACCCTGTCCGGGATCGGTCTGGTCCTGCTCATCCGGGCCGTCAGTCCCCTGCAGGCCAGCGTCTCGATCGGGGCGATCTCCCTGGCCGTCGGCGTCTCGGGCAGCATTGGCCTGATCTTCGGGGTGGTACCGGCCCGCAGCGCCGCCAAGCTCGATCCGATCGTCGCCCTGCGGGGTATGTGAGATGAACGTCATCGAACTGGACAACGTCAGCAAGGTCTATGGTGCCGGCGATACGACCGTCTCCGCCTTGGCCGGGGTGAGCACCGTCGTGCCGCAGGGCGCGTTTTGCGCCATCATGGGGGCCTCCGGCTCCGGCAAATCCACGGCGATGAACCTGATCGGCTGCCTCGACCGTCCGACGACCGGCCGTTACCTGTTCGACGGCCAGGACGTGACCAGCCTGCCGAACAAGGATCTGGCCAGTATCCGCAACCGCAAGATCGGCTTCGTCTTTCAGCAGTTCTACCTGCTGCAGCAACTCTCCGCCGTCGAAAACGTCATGTTGCCCCTCGTATACGCCAAGGTGGCGCCCGAGGAGCGCCGGCAACGGGCCGTGGACGCCCTCGAACGCCTGGGTTTGGCCAACCGTCTCAATAACCGGCCCAACCAGCTCTCCGGCGGTCAGCAACAACGGGTGGCCATTGCCAGGGCCATCGTCAACAAGCCGCTGCTGCTGCTGGCCGACGAACCGACGGGCGCCCTGGACTCCAGGACGACCGAGGAAGTGCTGACCATTTTCAAGGAGTTGCACGAGGCCGGGAACACGATCGTCATGGTCACTCACGAGGATAACGTCGCCGAGAGGGCCGAACGGGTCCTCATCTTCCGAGACGGCCTGATCATCGACGACCGGCGCAACCCCGGCCGCTAGTCCCGAAGCCCCGTAAGACCGCTCATAATTTGCCAGGGTCCTGGCCCCGCAGCTCCTGCCAAATCCGCCTGTCCGTGCGCGCACGGACATGCCTGTGAGAAGGCGGTGTCAGGCCGAATACCAGCCTGAATCTCCGACCAGCCCGGCGTTTTGGTAACGGAGACACCGCTGGCCGGGAATGGCGGTCCGGGAGGCACGGTGCCCATTCAAGCGGCCGGGCAGGCCGACGCCGGACAGGGCAGCGATGTCGTGTGGAAACAATCTCCCTGCCGCGGCGATGCGATGTTTGGCCGGATCCCGGTGAGCGACCCCGACCCGATTTAGGATCCGGGCGTCGTCAAACCGATCCAGCACGCACCACTCTGCAAAATCCGGGGTGGCCAACCAGATCACGGTGGCCAACCAGAAGGAGACGATCTCCGACGGCATCCCCAAATTATCGTGCGTTTTGCCTGTGAAGGCCGCTGAGGGGATCCCCGTCGCTTTCTCAACTGCCCGATTGACGCAGAGGTGACGCAGTTGCCGACCTAAACGACAAATGACGTCTTGGGCATTGTCGACAAGGGCCTGACATGTGTCTGCCCCTGATCATCAACGAGGCAATGCGTGCAGGCAGCAGGCAAGGCGGACGCAGCCAACGGCGCCGTGCCTACGCCGCCCACACCTGCCTGAGGAGCGAGTCGACGTCCCGGGCGTTCAACACATGGGCCTTGTCGATCCAGGCCCGACGGGCAAAGGCGACGGCATACCGCATGCCATCCAGCTCAGCCACAGAATGGGCGTCACTGGACAGGGTGAAGACGGCGCCCAGATCCCGGGCATGGCGGGCCAACGCCGACGACAGGTCGAACCGGTGACTACCGTTGATCTCCAAGGCCGTGCCGGTCTGGATCGCCGTCTCGATGACCCGTTCCATATCCACCTCGTAGGGCGCCTGCTTACCGAACACGCCCCCGGTCGGCTGGTTGATCACGTCCCCGAACGGGTCTGCCATGGCGCCGAGCAGCCGGGCGGGGTGCCTCGCATTGGGCCGCCGGGTCCCGGGATGCAGCGAGGCACCGACCATGTCGAACGTGGCCAAAAAAGGATCATCGCAGTCCAGACTGCCGTCCATCCGGATCTCCAACTCCACGCCCTGCAGGATGCGGAACGGTGCCAGCCGGCGATTCAGCTCAGCGATGGCCCGGCGTTGCGCCAACGCCTTGGCTTGCGTCAGGCCTTTGGCAATCGTCAGGCTGTATGAATGGTCGGTGACGAGCAACCAGGCGTATCCCCGGGCGATGGCGGCGTCGGCCATTTCCTCAAGCCGGTTCCGGCCATCGGAGTAGGTGGTGTGTGTGTGGCAGTCCCCTCGGATGTCCTCCAACTCGATCAGGTCCGGCAGACTGTCCGTGGCCGCAGCTTCAATCTCGCCCTGGTCCTCCCGCAGTTCCGGGGGGATCCAGGCGAGACCGAGGGCATCAAAGACCCCGGCTTCCGTCTCGCCGGCGAAACGGAAGCCGTCCGCCCGAAACAGCCCGTATTGGTTCAGTTTCAAGCCCCGATTGGCCGCCAGGGTCCGCAGGTGGATATTATGGGCCTTCGAGCCAGTATAGGACTGCAGCGCCGCCCCCCACTGGTCGGGGGTCACCGCCCAAAGGTCGATCTGCAGGTGGTCGTGAGTCAACACCGTGCAATGGGCTGGCCCTTCCGTGACCACCTCACGGACGAGGGGCAGCGAGGCCGCATGGCGAAAGGCAGCTGCGGCATCAGTGGTTGCCAGCAGCACGTCGATATCGCCGATGGTCTCCTTCCGACGGCGGATACTCCCCACCGGGGCCGCCGCCACAATGGCGGGATCGGCCTGCAACTGGGTCGCCATATCCTCGGCCAAGGGCCAGGCGACAAAGAGCGGAATACGCCGGGAGCGGGCGGCGACCCGGTTGGCCTCCCGCAAGAGCTTCGCCTCGGTGGTGGCCCCCATCCCCGGCAACCCGCGCAACGCCTGATTGGTCGCGGCCCGGATCAGGCCCTCGATCGAGGTAATTCCCAACTGCTCGCTGAGGACCCTGGCCCGATGGGGCCCGAGGCCAGGGATCTGCATCAGTTCCAGAGCCCCGGCCGGCTCCTGTGGTTGCAAATCAGCAAGGCACGCACTGTGGCCGGTACGCAGGTACGCCTTGATGACCCCGGCGATGGACGTGCCCACCCCCCGGATGTCGGACAAGCGGTCTTCCCGCCAGAGCGTGGCGATGTCCTCACCCAATCCCCGGATGGCCTGGGCGGCCTCCCGAAATGCCCGGACCCGTAAGAGCAGTTCCCCTTTGATGTCCAGCAAACCCGCAATCTGGTCGAGCAGGCTGGCCACGTCCGCATTGCGCATCGACGTCCTCCCGG
>JACMPN010000391.1 GCA_014377495.1 Candidatus Sericytochromatia bacterium | reverse complement strand
GGGCCTGTGGAGCGTCTGGCGGTGTTCGTAAAAAGTTCGAAGCCTGGTCGGTCCGCCCGTACCATGCCTGTTTGGCGTCGCGGCTGGCAGGGTGGTGCATCAATCGTGTACCGTCGGAAACGGCCGTCCAGTCGCCCATGACGACTCTCCTGCCGCCAACCATTGCGCAGATTGAGAGTCTGGCTTCACCGGAACCCATACAGGATGTCAACGACGGTCAAAAAGCGCGTAAGTTTGCTGGTTAGCGCGTAAGGTCAGCGCCAGACCGGCGGAAATCATCATCATGGGGTTGGCGGCCGGGGGCCGGCTTTTTGCTGACCGGGACCGCCGACACGGACGCAGGCGGAGAGCAGGCGCTATCTTGGCGCCAGCCGCTGAAATGAGCAGAGGCCCGGGCTGGTCGGCAAACTAACCCCGGGCCTCAGCGTCAGCGCCGGGTGAGCGGTGGTGACCCTGTGATCCGCCATCAGGGGCGAGGGGCCGGTTGAGGGGAAGGCTATTTCGCCGTGCTGCGGGCGACCGCAAGGCCCAGATTGTAATGGGCCGTGACATTGCTGCGATCAAGCCTGATGGCTTCTTTGCATTCAGCGATGGCTTCTTTGCAGCGGCCCTTCTTGTACCAGGCAAAGCCCAGATTGGCATGGTTGCCGGCGTCTTTCGGGGCGATCCTGACGGCTTTTTGAAACTCGGCGATGGCCTCATTCAACCGGCCTTTTTCAGACAGGGCAACGCCGAGGCTCGAATGGGTGTCAGCGTCCTTCGGGTCTAGCTTGATCGCTGCCTGGAGCACGGTGATGGCTTCGCTCCAGCGGCCCTTGGCGGACAGGGCGAGTCCCAGGTTGTTGTGGGCGTTCACGTACTGCGGATCGAGCCCGAGGGCCAGTTTGTATTCGGCGATCGCTTCATCCATCCGGTTCTGGGCGGACAGGACCGTGCCCAGGTTGTAGTGGGCATAGGCGTCGTTCGGATCGAGTGTGACCGCTGTCTGGTACTCGGTCATCGCCCCATCCCAACGGCCTTTGGCGGCAAAAGCCGTCCCCAGACGGGAATGGGCGAAGGCGTCATTGGGTTTGAGGCGGTTCGTCGTCTGATACTCGGCGATCGCTTCGTCCAAACGGCCTTTCGCCTGAAAGGCTGCGCCCAGGTTGTAGTGGGCATTGATGTCGTTCGGTTCGAGGCGGATGACGGCCTGAAATGAGGCCATCGCTTCATCCAGCCGATTGCTGCCCTGCAGGGAGACCCCTAGGTTGTAATGGGCATCGACATCGCCCGGCCGGAGCTTGATGGCGGTCTGAAAGGCGACCATCGCCTGATCCAACCGCCCTTTGATCTGCAAGGCGACGCCCAGGTTGTAATGGACGTCTGCACTGTCCGGATTGAGCCGGATGGCTTTCTGATATTCGACGATCGCTTCATCGAAGCGGCCTTTAATTTGTAGGTCGGCGCCCAGATTGTTATGGAGCCTGGCGTCGCTGGCGTTGCGTGGGGAGTCTCGGGTGGCGGACCCCTGCGAGGCGACCGCCGAGGTGTCCGTCAGAGCACCGATGGGCAACATCATCAGGCGTGTCGCCGCGCTCGCCGGGAGGCCCAAGGCCAACGACGACGACAAGGCTAACACCAGCCGCTTCATGAATTCCCCCACCGCATACAACCCAGCCGATGACAGTATAAGCGAGCGTTCGGCGCCTGGTCGTGTGTGTGCGGGCGCCTCCGAAATCGCTGCGGCCGAGCGGCATGTGCCATGGCGGGCCCACCGGCCGCCCGGCCGGTCCAGTCCGGAGAAAGGGCGTATGCCAGACCAGCCAGAGCCGGGGGCGAGCGGGTGTTAAGTCGCTCTAAAATCATCAAAATACAGCCTATTAACAACCGAATACGCAAATTTAGGGCGATTTGCGTTTTGAATGGCGTGGGGCGGGTATGAAGTGATAGGGACCCACGGCACCGGAGCAACCGGTAGGGCTCCCGACACAGGATCCACCCGAGGAGGCGTACTCATGGCGACGAAATTGCAAACCATCAACCCTGTCATCACTGGCTCGGTCGGTGCAGATGTCGCAGACCTCGAGACCCGGGTCAAACAAATCCCCAACATCTTCGGCACGCTGTCTGCCGACCAACTGCTGTCGCAGTTGCCGGGGATGAAGGCCAAAGCCGATGCTCACAAGGCCGCCCTCGATGGCTCGCTCTACGTCGGGCAGCTCAAGGGGGTCACGCGGGCATACCGCCGTCTGGTGGCCGAGATGGTCAATGACGACCGCATGGGTTCGTCAGCCGTGCTCCCGCTGCTCGTCAAGCTCGAAGGTGTCCTGGCTGCTGCCGAGACGGCCGGGTTTTCCCGGGAAGGCCTTGTCGGCAATGCCGACAGCCTCACCCAGAACCTCATCGGCGCCATGGCGGTCGTCGGCCTCCTGGTCTAAGCCCCTTTCGTGCGTAGCTTGGGCGGTACCCTGTTCTTTGCCGGGCTGATCATCCTGGTCCTGGGGCAGATCCTGGGTTTCATCGAAGCCGACAGCCCGTCTCGCACGACGATCATTCTGACGGCTGACCGACGCAAGAAGTTTTTCTATGCCGCCCTGGGCCTGATCGCACTGGGGGCAACGGTTTTCGCCATTGGCTTGTTGGTTTGAGGGTTCTTTTGCCACCCCCTTGGGGATGTTGCGGTCGTTTTCTGGTTTTTACAGGCGTTCGGCCAGCGGGCCGGACGCCTTATCCATTGGGTGGATTGGGTAACACCCGGCCGGTCGATCAGCGGCAATACAGGCAGTGAGCGCGGCATTAGCGGGTAAGTCCAAAGCCAAAACGGGTATACACCTCTCGGTTGTCTGGGGAACGGATACGCAAAGATCGGTGGGAATGCGACTCATGGGAGATGCCACACTTCAGCCCGGCATGGTGGCAGGCCGAAACGATGTTGCAGCGCTGCGCCCACTTGCAGGGCAACGGCTTCAGGGTTCCGGGGGCGTCTCGGCAGCCTTGGCGGGCAGCGCCTCGACCTTGCCTGCTCAGGACGTGGCGAGGTTCCGCTCCGGGCTGCATGCGACCCTCCCGATGGTGGCTTTCCCCCAGGAGCCTGGCTGTGTGTTCGGGCCGGTGGGGGCCGCAGTGCCTGCCGACGCGGCTCCGGGTGACGTGGTTTCTGCGGCTGCTTCCGTTGAGCCGGTGCCGCCTGCGGCCGACATCAAGGGATCCGATGCTGCCGGCGTGGCCGATCGGGACACCTACAAGGCAATGGTGGGTGCGCTCGTTCAAGCAGACTTGGCCGGCACCAGTTGCGACTCTTTTCTGACAGCCTTTCACGCAGCGTCTGATCCCGAGAAAGGCCGCCTCCTGCTGGGGCTAGTCGACGCCTTCGGTGATGACAAAGTCACTGACTGGATCGATGCCAGTCCTGACCGCGTGGCGGCGGCCTTGCGGATCTCGACGACGGTCACGCCGCCGGATGCGGCCGCGGGCCACAATGACAAGGCGGAGGCCAGGATCGCCGCAATCAGGGACTGGAGCCGCTGGCCCTACCAGATGATCGTCGTGCCCGGCTATACGCCATTGCAAACCCATGAGGCCAAGCCGGGCATCCATCCCATCGCCAAAGACCGTCTCGAAGAGGCCGTCGAGGCCTTTAACGAGGGCAAGGCACCGTTCATCATGGTCAGTGGCGGTAACGTCCATCCGGATGGGACGCCCTATTATGAAGGGCTGGAAATGAAACAGGTGCTTCTGGAGATGGGGGTGCCGGAAGAGGCGATCATCGTCGATGCCAAGGCCCGCCACTCCACGACGAATTTGCGGAACGCCGGCCGCTTCATGCAGGGCCACGGGATGACCCGGGCACTGATCACGCCACCCGGTGGGGGGCTTGGCGGGACACGTCTTTTTGACCAGACGTTCTATTTTTCCCATCCCGACTTGTCGACGTTCAGTCGCCGGTGCCGACGCGAACTGGGCTACGGGTTGGGTGACCTGCATCGGGCCGGACCCGGACGGGTGTCTTTCCAGCCGACGGACGACGTGCAGCGCCAGAACTACCGGGACCCGCTGGATCCCTAACGCCCGTCAGTGGCAGGTGCGGCAATTGATGCGATGCCACGGGCGCCGGCATCGTGACGGGCAGCCAGTCATCCATGACGTTTGCCCGATCGGTTGTCGGGAAACCGCCCCAGCGGCTTCCCGACAACCGGTCAGGCCATCGTGGCGGTGTCGATGACGAACCGGTAACGGACGTCGCTTTTCATCAAGCGCTCGTAGGCGACGTTGATCTGGTCGGCGGCGATGACCTCGACGTCCGAGAGGATGCCGTGCTTGGCGCAGAAGTCCAGCATCTCCTGGGTTTCGGCGATCCCGCCGATGAGCGAGCCTGCCAAACGACGCCGGCCCATGATCAGCGGCAAGGCCGAGACCGGCATGGCCTCTGTCGTCAGGCCCAGCATGACCATCGTCCCGTCCGGCGCCAACAGACCCAGATGGCTGTTCAGCTCATGCGTGGCGGAGACCGTGTTGATGATCAGGTCAAACCGGCTGGCCGCAGCCGCCATGGCCGGTTTGTCGGCTGAGACCAGAAAGTCCGATGCCCCCATTTTCAGGGCGTCAGCCTTTTTGCCGTCCGAGGTGCTGTCGACCGTGACGTCGGCGCCCATGGCGGCCGCCCGCTTGACGGCCATGTGACCCAGCCCGCCCAGCCCGACCACGGCGACCCGGGGGCCGGGACCGGCCTGCCACGTCCGCAGGGGGGAGTACGTCGTGATCCCGGCACAGAGCAAGGGGGCCGTCTGATCCATCGGCATCCCGTCGGGAATGCGCAGGACGAAGTGCTCGTCGACGGTTACTGCGGTCGCATAGCCGCCCTGGGTGCGGGTCCCGTCCCGGTCCTCGGCGCCATAGGTGCCGACGAAGTTCTGACAGTACTGCTCTTCGCCCCTTTGGCAGGCGGCACATGTCCGGCAGGAATTGACCATGCAGCCGACGCCCACCCGGTCGCCCGCCTTGAACCGGGTGACCTCGCTGCCCACCTGGGCGACGTGCCCGACGATCTCGTGACCGGGGACGAGGGGATACAGGGAATTGCCCAGGTCGTTGTGGACGAAGTGCAGGTCCGAGTGACAGATGCCACAGTGGGTGATGTCGATGGCCACGTCGTTGGGACCGGGATCACGCCGGGCCAGGTCGAGGGGCCGCAGCGGCGACTGATTGTCATAAGCGGCGTAACTTTTGGCGGGGATCATCTCGTCTCCTGTCGTGTCCGTTGCCGGGGCCGGGGAACCACCGGTGCCCGCAACGGACGGATTTGCCATGATTGGGCATGCAGAGACCTACGATACAAGGCGGACGGGCGATTGGTGCCGGGAAATCTCCACACCCGGTGGTGACGGGCCCGGCGACGGCGGAATGCGCTCCCTGAAAGGGCCTGCATCGGCAGCTGCGATACCTTTTGCGGTCCGGTCCGGGCCTGCCGTCTCCCGTGCCGCCGTTTTAGCTGGGATGTCCGAGGGGTTTCCGGGAATACTGTGATTACACACACAACCGACCGACGTCGTGGTCCGGCCGCCACAAAGGGGGCAGGTGGGGCGTCATGTCATGCATAGGAGACCCAGGATCGATGGCATCCGATAAGTACTTCCGGGCCGTAACGGCGATTGCGGCCAGCGTATCGGTTGCAGCCTTTGTCGGCTGCACGCCATCCTCCTCGACGCCGGGCGGCCTCACACCGGTCTCCGCTCCCCCGGCCATCACCCCGATCACGCCCGTGACGACACCCTCGAACACGCCTGGCGACGAGCCCCCGACGGAGCAGCCGACGGACCCGCCCCCGAAGTCCCCGGCGCCTGGTTCTGACGTGACGCCGACGCCGACCCCCACGCCCGTGGCCAACGCCTCGGATGCGGCCGTCTGGGCCAAGGTCTCCGGGCTGGTATACGACGATGCCGGGTCCAAGCTGGACGGTGTCACGGTGACGACGACGATCCTCGGCGCCGGGACTTTTTCCAGCGGCGGCACCACCGTGACGGCGACCAGCGCCCTCGGTGCCTACACCCTCAATGGCTGCCCCGTGGGCTCGACCATCCAGATCACAGCCACCAAAACGGGCTACAGCACCCGGCAGCAGACTATCGTGCCGCAGGCAGCCGCAGCGGGCGACACGGCCCTGAACATCGTCGGCTTCGGAGATCCGGTCCGGGATCCCGGGCTGGTGTATGCCCTGTCGCTGAAGCCGGAAGTCATCAGCGTCACGCCGGCGCTCGCCGCCACGGGCGTGGCCCCGACGACGGGCTTCACGCTGACCTTCAGCACCCCCGTGAACACGGCTGACGTCGAGAGCAACTTCGCCATCTATGTCGCCGGTCCGACCGCCGGCAGCTATGCCCTGACATCGCCGGGCGTCTCATTGACCAACCGCTATGACGGCGGCAAGGACCTCGGCGGCCCCGGCAACGGTGTCTCCACCGTCATCCCGACCACCGGAGCGTTCCTCTACGATGCCAGCTCGATGACGGCGGCCTGGAGCGCCACCAAGAAGACGGTCACCTTCACCTTCAAGCCCGGTGCCCAATTGCCCACCGACAAGGATTCGACCAAGGTTCCCCAATACGCCCTCAGCTTCAAGGGTGGGGCCATCCGGGACGCCAACGGCAGCAATGGACGCACGGATCAATGGTTCCGGTCCAGCCCGGTCCAGTCCAATCGGGTGGGGTACACCTTCACGGTGGCGCCCGACACCACGGTGCCCAAGCTGCTGACGCTGACGGCTACCAACAAGGCGGATGATATCGCCCAGAACAACGGCAATCCCGATGTGATGCTGGCCAAGTTCAGCGAGCCGATGGCGTTATTTCCCGGCGATCAGGGCGGCTTGCCGATCCCCCGCAATGTCAGCGGCACGGGGTCTGCCCTCTTGGCCAACATGTTCAAGTATTACGTCTCGCCTGCCGGGACGACCACCCGGCCGGGCTCGATCGCTTTCGACAGCACGAGCTCGGCCACGACGGGCTATGCCCCGTTCGTGATCACGGCCGGGGGTGAAGGGGCGTGGGTCGATGGGGATGCCACCCATACCACCGTGCAACTCGTGCCCCAGTCGGACAGCCCGATCGGGGCCGGGACGGCGTGGCCGGCCGACAAGGCGGCGACAGGCAGCACCACCGGGAGCATCATCCTCCAGACCGGTGTGACCAATCTGAACGTCGGCGATCTCCTGCAGGACTCCACCGTCAACGCGACGGGCACGACGGCCGTGTACCGCATCGTCGCCATCGACGTCGCCAACAAGCGGCTGACCGTGGAGCAGCGGGGCGTGACGGCAGCACCCGGTCCGGTCAACAACGACGTCATCCGCTACTGGTCGACGACGACCAATGCCAGTGCCTCGAACGGCGCCACGGAAATCCAGCTCACGGGCCGCAGCGGTCTGTTGCGGGGTGACGCCGTGAGTGTCGTCCAGGTCGACGGCTACAAACAGACTGTCGTGCTCACACAGGACCCCGGGTCCTCCACGATCACCTTTACCCCGGCCCTGACCCGCAGTGTCCTGAACGGTGCGGTCGTGACCTACGTCTCGCCGGTGCGCACGGGCTTCACGCTCGGCAACACGGTCTGGCTGGGAGCCAACACGACGATGACGGATCCGGCCGGCAACGGCGTGGATACGGCCAGCAGTGCCAACTTCAAGAGCGACATCGTTCGGTAGCGCTCGCCGGAAAAAAAGGCGCTGCCCATCGGTGTGGGCAGCGCCTTTTCGCTGGTAACCGCCGCTGGCGGCGTCCAGCCAGACTATTAAACCGGAGGGCAGCCCGGCAGCCACTGGCGGGCTGTCCGGGTTTCCGGCAAAAACCCCGCTGGCCGCAGCGTCCAATGGTGGGGAGC
>JACMPN010000390.1 GCA_014377495.1 Candidatus Sericytochromatia bacterium | reverse complement strand
GAAAGAAACCATTGTCTGCTTCTGGAGGCATCATGGCAATCAAGTCGTTCGACGAGTTCTGGCCGTTTTACGTGGGCGAGCACAGCCTGAAAACGACGCGGGTTTTCCACTTCTGGGGCACGAACCTGGTCATTGCATCGATCATCGCCGGCCTCGCCACACGCAATCCGTTGTGGATCCTGGCGGCTCCGGTAGGCGGCTATGGCCCGGCCTGGATCAGCCACTTCTTCATTGAAAAGAACAAGCCCGCCTCGTTCAAGCATCCCCTCTGGAGCCTGATGGCCGATTTCGTCATGTGGTCCAAGCAGGTCAGGGGCATCATGGACGCCGAAGTCGCCCTGTATGTGCCGCAGACCCGGATCCAGGCAAAGGATTCGGTTTTAACCGAGGCCTAGCCAATAGAAACCATACGGCGCCAACACCAAGGTGTACGGCGCCGTATCGATCCGATCCAGCACAGCCCCGCCGACCAGATCGACGGGGCTGATGCCGATATAGGGCATCAAATCCAGATGGATCGACTGTGAGTGCGCCGACAGGTTGAACACGCCCAGGGCCGTGGCCCCGTCGTGCCGCCGCAGGTATGCCAGTACCGCCGGTTGATCCACATCGACGAGGTCGAGGCTGCCGAGTCCGAAAAGCGGGTGACGGTGCCGCACGGTCAGTAACCAGCGCAGCGCCTGCAACAGCGACGATTCCTGCCGCTGCTGGTCCTCCACATTGACGTGGGGATAGCCGTATTGCGGATCCTCGATGACGGGCAAGGTCAGCCGGTCCCGCTCGGCCCGGGAAAATCCCCCGTTGCGGTCCGGGCTCCATTGCATGGGCGTCCGGACGGCGTCACGATCGTTCAGAAAGGGCAGATCGCCCATCCCGATCTCATCCCCGTAATACAGGAAGGGGCTGCCCGGCAGGCTGAGCAGCAGGCCGTGCAGCAGCTCGATTTTGCGGCGATCCCCCTGCAACAGGGGGGCCAGGCGACGCCGGATCCCCACATTCACCCGCAACCGGGGCACCGGGGCAAAGGCCTCGTACATTGCCGCCCGCTCTGCTTCAGTCACCATCTCCAGCGTCAGTTCATCATGATTTCGCAAAAAGACGCCCCACTGGCAGTTTGGCGGGATATCGGGCGTGCGGCGCAGCATGTCGATCAGCGAGCGGGCGTTTTGCTCGTGCAGGGCCAGATACATGCGGGGCATGATCGGAAAATGGTAGGCCAGCTGAAACTCGTCGCCCTGCCCGAAATAGTCCACGAGTTGCTCGGGCCAGAGATTTGCCTCGGCGAGCAGGATGGTGCCAGGATGGCGGGCGTCGAGGTGGGCCCGCAGGCGTTTCAGAACGGCATGAGTCTCCGGCAGGTTGTCGCAGGTCGTCCCTTCGCGCTCCACCAGATACGGCGCCGCATCGACCCGGAATCCGTCCACGCCCAGATCCGCCCAGAACGACGCCACATCGAGGATGGCCTGCTGCACCTCGGGATTGTCGAAATTCAGGTCGGGCTGATGGCGGTAGAACCGGTGCCAAAAGTACTGCTTAGCCGTATCGTCCCAGGTCCAGTTCGAGGGCTCTGAGTCGGTGAAAATGATCCGCACATCCGAGTATCCGGTGTCCGTATCCCGCCAGACGTACCAATCCCGCTTCGGTGACGTCGGCGATGAACGTGACTCCTGAAACCAGGGGTGCTGGTCCGACGTGTGGTTGATGACCAAGTCCGTGATCACCCGGATGCCGCGATCATGGGATTCCCGTAAAAATTCCGTAAAATCGCTCAACGTGCCGTAAGCCGGCAGGATGTCGCAATAGTCGGCGATGTCATAGCCCCCGTCCTTGAGCGGCGAGGGGTACATCGGCAGCACCCAGATGCAGTCGACGCCGAACCAGCTCAGATAGTCCAGCTTGGCCGTCAGCCCACGAAAATCGCCGATGCCGTCCCCGTTGGCGTCGGCAAACGTACGGACGTAAACCGCATAAAAGACCGCCGTCCTGTACCAGAACGGATCGTTGCGGTTCGTCGGATCCACCATCATCCCGCCTCACAGTCCCCGTCGGACGCCCTTTGAACGATCACGATAGGCTCGCCGCCGTCAGCCCCGCTATGGCCAGGGACGCCGATCCCGTCGAACGCCGCCAGGGCGTCCGACGGCCGAGAACGGTGCGTCCCGCAAGGATTTGCCACCTTGCTTTCAGCCCCCGCCGGCACCTAAGCTGCACGAACGTCGTCCGTTGTACCGATCAAGCAGGTCCCCGTTTTGCAGCAACTGTTTTTCCGCCGGCTCAACCTGATCCTGGCCTGCGTGCTTTTCTTCGGCCTGTGTGCCCTGTTTCGTAGCCTGCCGGTTGACCGGTCCTATCTCGTCGTCCAGACCGACAGGGCCATCCTCAAGACGATGACGGCACAGATCAAGGACTTCGCCGGCGGTCGGGGGGTGACCCTGAGCGGGTCGGATGAGACGATGATGGCCGCCCTGAAGGCCGCCCAGATCCCCACGACCGGACCGCTGGACCTGACGTCACACCGGATGGAGGCTGCAGGCACCCTGCACCGGAACTGGCAGCTATCCTCCCAGGGCCATTCATTGATCACGGGCCAGAAAGAACGGCGCCTGCCCGACTGGCTGACGATTTTGCCGCCGCTCGTGGCGATCACCCTGGCATTGGCGACTCAGCGCTTGTTCACCTCGCTTATCGCCGGCATTCTCATTGGCGCTGCCATCGTCGGTGGTGGATCACCGGTTCAGGCCGTCAACCTGACCTTTGGCCGATACCTGTGGAACGCACTCACCGATGTCTCCCATTTGCAGGTATTCGGCTTTACGGCAGCCCTACTCGGCATGGTCACGGTGTTCAACCGCTCCGGTGGGACACGGGGCATCGCCAATGCTTTCCTTGCTCTGGCGAAAGGCACCCGATCGACCCAGTTTGCCGCTTGGCTGATGGGCCTCTGTGTCTTTTTCGACGATTATGCGAACACGATGGTCGTGGGCAGCAGCATGCGGCCGATCACGGACCGGTTGCGGATTTCCCGCGAAAAGATCGCTTACATCGTGGATACGACCTCGGCACCCGTCTCGGCGATTGCCATCATCTCCACCTGGGTCGGCTACCAGGTCGGTTTGATCCAAAACGGGCTGGACGCCATCGGGATCAGGCAGAATGGCTTCAACACCCTGATTCAGGCCATTCCCTACCGTTTCTATACGTTGTTCACCCTGACACTGCTGTTGCTCGTCATCCTCATGAAGCGCGATTTCGGTCCGATGCTGACGGCGGAACGCCGGGCCCGCCGGACCGGATCAGTCCTGCGGGAAGGCGCCAAGATCCTCACATCGAAGAGCTTCGCGTCGATGGATGCCAAAGAGGGCGTGCGCTGTCATTGGTCCAACGCCACGCTGCCCGTGCTGTCCCTGATCGTCTCGATGATGGTGGGGCTGTTTATCACCGGGGGTGGCAGCGAAGCGATGAGTCAGGATTTCAGTGCGCTCTGGCAATTTGTCGTCTGGCGGGACGCTTTTTCGAACGGGTCCACAGGCGCCGTGCTCTGTTGGGCGGGGGTTGTCGGTTCGGTCATCGCCATCGGGTTGGCCGTCACGCAACGCCTGCTCACAATCAGCGAGGCCCTGGGAGCCTGGTGGAAAGGCGCCGTTTCCATGGGCATGGCGGTCGGTCTTTTGACCCTGGCCTGGACGCTGAATGGTGTCTGTTCGGAATTGGGGACGGCCTTCTTCCTCGTCTCGGCCTTCAAGGACTCCGTGTCGCCCATGATGGTACCGGCATTGATTTTCACGATGGGCGCCGTCACGTCCTTTGCCATCGGCTCGTCTTGGTCCACCATGGCGATTCTCGTCCCGACGACACTGCCACTGGCTTTTGCCGTCGGACAGCAGTCACCTGCCGGTGGCCTGTTCGTGCTGATGGTGGCCACCGGTGCCGTGCTGGATGGGGCCGTTTTCGGCGATCATTGCTCGCCTCTGGCAGACACGACCCTGATGACCAGCATCACGACGTCCTGCGATTTGCTCGACCACGTGGTCACGCAGTTGCCCTATGGCCTGCTCGCTGCGGTGACGGCGTTCGGGGTCGGTTTCGTCCCGGCAGGGCTCGGTGTGCCTGTCTGGGTTAGTTATCTGGGCGCCATCGCCGTATTTGTCGGTTTTCTGTTGCTGTTCGGCCGGGACCCGGAAGTCGCCACCAGCGATCAACCACAGGCAGCCGCTGCCAGCCCGATGCCACGGACGTGAGTACAGGTAAGAAAACTGGGCCCCTGATTGGGGCCCAGGGAAAAAAGTCGGGGGAGCAGGTGGCGCTTAAGCTTCGACACCCAAGGAAACCAACGTATCGACGATGTTCCGACCGGCATGCCGGATCGGATGCCCGTCGTCGACGATATCCCAGGGACCCGGATCGCCATTGGATGGATTGGGCTCGATCAGGAAGGCGTAAACGGCCTTGGCACTATCGATCAGCAATTCCCGCTCCGTTTCCAGGGTGCGGACACGGGCTTGCAGTTTCTCCACCTGCTCACGCAAGGCCTCGACATCGGTGACTTCGACCGTCATCACTGGTTCCTTTCCTGACACCATCCGGCCCACGATGTAACCGGAACTGGGCAACCCGCATCTGGCCTGAACGGTCCTGCTGCTGGCTAATGCAAACAGTGTAGTGTCCCCCTCGGACAACGGCTAGACTGGCTGCCCCGGACTTCCGGCAAGGGCTTGCAAAGGAAGTAAGCCGGTCGCCTACGGGTCCAGGGGCTGGCGGGCAAATGACGGTTATTCCTGGAAGAAGCTTCTGGTCTTCTCGCTGGCTGCGGGAGCCAGAGACAAGCCCCCGGATATGTTAGACTGCGCCACAGTGCCGGCTCCAGATCGTGAGGCGGTCGTCGATCCCGACTGTCAGCCGGAGACCCCGATCCATGATCGCCTTTCACCATGTCGCCAAATTCCAAGGCAAACGTTACCTCTTTAAAGACTCCAACTTCCAGATCAATCCCGGCGATCGGGTCGGTCTGGTCGGACCGAACGGCGCCGGCAAGACCACCCTCTTCCGGTTGATCGTCGGCGAAGAGACGGCGGACGAAGGCTCGATCACCAAACCCGAAAAATGGACCATTGGTTACTTTTCACAGGATCCCGCCGCCGATACGGAGCAGACGGTCCTGCAGGCGGCCATGAGCGGCTCCAAACAGATCTACGATCTGGGCCAGCGGATCGAGGTTCTCACCGAGGAACTCGGCGCCCCGGAACTGGACGACAAAAAAATGACCCGCATCCTCGAAGAGCTGGGCGATGCCCAGACCGCCTTCGAGACGCTGGGCGGCTATGACCTGGAAACCCGGGCGTCCGAGATCCTCGGTGGCCTGGGCTTCAAGGGCACGGACCTGGAGCGGATGGTCGGCACGTACTCGGGCGGTTGGCGGATGCGCATCGAGCTGGCCAAGGTGCTGCTGCTCAATCCCGATGCCCTGCTGCTCGACGAGCCGACGAACCACTTGGACCTTGAGTCGATCGTCTGGCTGGAAGAGTTTCTGCTCCGCTTTAAGGGCGCCATCTTCATGACCTCCCATGACCGGGACTTCATGAACCGCCTCGTCGACAAGATCGTCGCCGTCGAGATGGGGGTCGCCACCCTCTATGCGGGCAACTACGACTACTACGAGAGCGAGACCGCCCAGCGGCTGCTCAACCTGGAGGCCGCCGCCAAGCGCCAGGACGCCATGCTCGCCAAAGAGGAACGCTTCATCGAGCGGTTTACGGCGCATGCCGCCAAAGCCGCCCAAGTGCAGTCCCGGATGAAGATGATCGACAAGGTCGAGCGGATCGAGATCCCCAAGGAAGGGCGCTCGGTCAAGTTCAGCTGGCCGACCTGCCCCCGCAGCGGCGAACAGGTCGTCGTCATCAACGGCGTCCACAAGTCCTATGGGGACAACCACGTCCTGCAGGGTGTCGGCTTCGACGTCCGGCGCCAGGAACGGGTGGCCCTGCTGGGCGTCAACGGGGCCGGCAAGTCGACGCTGCTGAAGATCATCGCCGCACAGCTCGAAGCGGACTCCGGCAACTGCAAGCTGGGCGCCAATCTGCATCCAGCGTACTTTGCCCAGCATCAGACAGAGGTGCTCGATACGGATGCGACCGTATTTGAGTCCGTGCAGGCCGTCGCCGGCCACCTCGGCCGGGCAATGATCCAGAACATCCTGGGCTCTGTGCTTTTCTCCGGTGACGACGTCGACAAGAAGATCAGCGTCCTGTCGGGCGGCGAAAAGACCCGAGTCGTCCTGGCCCGCATCCTGGCCAATCCCGTCAACTTCCTCATCCTGGACGAGCCGACGAACCACCTGGACCTGCGGACCCGGGAAATCCTCCTCGATGCCCTGAAGAACTTCGAGGGCACCGTCGTGTTCATCTCCCATGACCGCCACTTCCTGCGCGACGTGGCCACCAAGGTCATCCTCCTCGACAAGGGCAGGACGACCGAGTACCTCGGTGGCCTCGCCCACTTTCTCGAAAAGAACGGCAACCGCTTCCCAACCACCGAACACACTCTGCGGGTCGGCTAACCATGAACGTCGTCTTTGATCTCGGTGGTGTCCTGATCCAGTGGCAGACAGCCCAACTGTTGCAAGAAGCGTTGCCCGAGGTGGATCTGACGGATTCGCCCCTGTTGCAGATTTTCGCCGGACCGGAGTGGCTGGCCTATGACCGTGGCGAGTACACGGAAGCCGAGGCCTTTGCCTCGATCAGTGCCCGTCTGCCAGATGATGCCGAGTCGATCGAGCGGGTGGCTGCCGTCTGGCGTGACCATCTCGTCCCCATCCCAGCCAATGTGTCGTTGCTCGAAAAACTGACCGATTCGGGGATCAAGGCGTATGCTCTGAGCAATTTTGCCCGGCAGTCATTTGCGATGGTGTTCGACCGCAATCCCTGGATGCTGCGGTTCACCGGGATGATGGTGTCGGGCCACTTCGGCGTGCTCAAGCCGGAGCCGGCCATTTTCGACCAGTTCCTGCGCCATTACAGCCTTGATCCGGCCACCTGCCTGTTCATCGACGACCACGCCGACAACGTGGCCGCAGCTGCAGCTGCCGGGATGCAGACGTACCTATACAGCGGTGCCGCAGCCCTGGAAACAGAGCTTCGGCGCCGGGGATTGCTCGTTTAAGCCACCCGAATCGCCGGCGGTCACGGCGTGACCGTCACGACCGTCGTCTGATTCAGCAGATCGGAGGCCGACAGGTTACGGGAGTCGATCGAGATCCGATTGTTGACCTTGGTGCCGTCGATGCTGATGAAGCGGTACTGGGTCGGCGCCTCCTGGATGACCATGACCACCTGGTTGGGCTGAGGCTGCGCCGGTGTCAGCTGCTCCTGCTTGTACGCTACTTTGCCCGTGCCGAAGGTCGAGACCGCCAGCCGTTGGAGTTGGGGCAGCAGACTCGGACTCGTGATGCTGCGGACGATCGTGTTGTAAGCCTGACGCAGGGCGGCCTTCGTCGCACCCCGGGCGCTGAAGTTGATCACGCCGTTGATGATGGTCGTCTGTTGTTGGCGGATCCCCTCCATCACCCGTGCGGTCTCGGTGGCGCTGATCAAGCGGCTGAACTGCCCCAACTCGGCGGCGAAGAACAAGGCCGCATCCGTCGCTTCAAAAAGCCGTCCCAGGCTGGCCATCGCATCGTCGGTCGTCGCGTCGAACGCCGTAAATGCGCCGTTGAGGGCCTGGCCGCTTTCGAAGACACTCTGGTAAATCTGCAGGTTGTTGTTGATCCCTCCCAGCATCTGCTCCAGCGTATCGGAGTAGAGCTGGCGAAACTCCAGGGCCTGGCCCGCTGAGTCAGCCCGGGTGGTGACATCGGCGGCCAGTGAGTTGGCGACGATCAGCATCGGCGGCTGCAGGGTTGTCCGGACTTCGCTGAAGGCAGTCGAATCGATCTTGCCCAAGGCATTCAGACGTCCGTTCAGGTTGCCGTAGGCCGTACGGGCCTGGAACAGAGCGTTGCGGGCGGTCGTCTGATTGAGTTCATTGGCCTGGTTCAATTGGTCGCTCAGTCCCGACGACAGATCTGATCCCGTCGCCACGACCCCGGGACCGCCACGGACGCAACCGGCCAGCAAAAAGGGCACTATGCACACTGCGCCAATGAGGCGCTGCCGCCGTGCCAATCCGTGGTGCATGACCCCTCCTCGATCGGAACCGCGTCCCGAAGTGCTTGACGGCCGCCATCGACCTCACCAATTATCGTTCAACCGATCGATATTTCCGCAGCGCCGGGCCAATCGATTTGCAAGAACGGCTGACACTATAAACGACGCTGTCTTCATGACACCCGATCGCCCGTCGTTGTTCCCCGAAACTGCCGGTGGGTTCGCACCAGGTTCAGGAAATCGCAGACACGCTGTCCCGGTTATGTTTGAATGGCCGTGTCGCCACTTTTTGGAGAGCCCACCCGCAGCATGGTCCGATCCCCCAAGCGCCCGCATCCAGCCTTACTCGTCATGCTGCTGTTGTTGGCGATCGTCGCCTTTTGCTTTTATCGGGGCCAAAACCTCGCCGGCCATGTCGGCGGGGCCATCTCCATCCCGAAGATCTTCTGGCTGAACTACGCCATCTGCGTCTTCATGGTTGTGCCCGGCTTCATGTGGCGGGATCAGCGCCTGGATCCGGCCCTGCGCTTCATTTTCGGCTGCCAGTTCGGGAACTGGCTCGTGCGTGGCGCGGTGGAACTGGTCCTGATGTATGGCCTGCACGCCTGGATCCCGCCCTATGGGATCTATCACGGCATTTTCACGCTCGTGATGCTGATGACCCTGCGGTACCGCTATCGCAGCGTCCTGGCGACCGCGTCCACCCACGTCGATCAAAACGCCAAACGGTTCCTGTTTTTCAGCATGCTCACGTCGATGTGTGAGATCTACTTTGCCTGGCACTTTTACATGGCTGCGAACTTCGACACGAGGACGACTTGGTTCGCCTCTGGTACGCCCGCCTACATCTACATCAACCGGGTCACGACCGTCGTCGATTTCTTGGCCTACACGGGCTTGTTCATGACCGTCCTCCGCTTCTATCGGCCGGGCGCACTCCGTCTCCGCCAGTCACAGCTCTCTCCCTAACCGACGTCCGCTTCCCAAACCACGCCCGCAAGGCAGGCATCGTTGATCGACAAACGCGTCGTCGGAACAGCATCAAGCACTTGTCGAAATTAGTTTCGAGTGCGATGATCGACATGCCAGAAAACGCTTTCGATCGCGCTGGGAAACCGATATCGGGAACCCAAGGGCCTGTTATCCCGTCCTGTGGTGGTCAACGGGTACGCAGCCAGCGGGAGATGCCTGATAGCAACAGGGATTGGGCCCAGTTGTCACCGTCATCACATGCGAGTCGAGACTCATCCGGTATGGTGGTTTTGGCAACGAGATCCACCAGTCGACGCAGAACTGGATCGCAAACCACGGCATGCGGGTGACAAGTTGTCCCAGACGCAGCCGGATAGGGTGAGCGATTCACATCACACGAGGAGATGTTCTATGGCACGTATCAGACAGACCGGTGACATGGCCCCTGTGACGATCTTTCCGCAGCAGCCCGGCATGCAGTCGGGGACGACGGCGTCCCTGCCTCAGACGCAACGGCAAGCCGGCAAACGTCGGCTCTGGCCGTCACCCTCGTCCTCGTCTTCCTTCCAACTGATCTCTGCTCTCGGCAAGCCCTCGGTCTGGGTTCGCAAGGACGTGCTGGACTTCGCGATGATCGCCCTCGGCCCCAGCCGTATGGAGACGATCGTGGCGGCCATGCCCATCGACGCCGCCATCGAAGACCGCTGGGTGACCATGGCCGACTCGGAGATGATCCGGGATCGCAGTGTCACCTTCGTGCGGATGGCCGACTCGCTCTACCCGACCGGCGAGACACAGGCTCCCCTGCAACGACTGAGCCGCCAGGCCCCGGATCGGGCCGCCCAGACCAAGCTTGAGCACGATCCTGCTTATGACCTGAGCGACATGGACGAGGCCGGTTTGATGCGGACGTACCGTATTTTTTGCCGGCAGCCGCACCACCCCGTCACCCTCGCCTGCGTCCGCGAGTTGGCCCGGCGGCAGTCCAGCCTGGCCTGCTAACCCCAAAGAGCCTCTGGTATTGCGCGTTATCACGCCCTAAAATGCTCGTACAGAGCATGGCGTGGTCACAGGCGAGCGCCGTTTGGAAGGAACCATTCAGTGGCCACCACCACACACACACCCAACAAAGTCGCCACTATCCTGCGTCACTTCGACCTGTTTGAGCACCCCTTCACGCTGAGTGACAGTCCCCGCTGGCAGTACGTGACGGGCACGATCCGCTCCAGCCTGGACCGGGTCCTGATGTGCATCACCAACCGCAACGGTCTGGCTTCGATTATCGGCCCCTACGGCGTCGGCAAGTCAATGCTCGTCCGTCGGCTCCAGGGAGCACTGATCAGCTACGGCAGCGGCGAAGTGCGCCTGATCAGCAACCCCAACCTCACCGGCCTGCAACTGCTGAAACTGATTTGCGAGGTTTACGGCCTCGAAAAAGTCCGGCAGCGGGACGAACAACTGGAAGTCTTCAAGCGGTACGTCATCGACTGTTTCGAGAAGGACATCCACCCGGTCCTGGTCATCGACGAGGCCCACGAGCTGAGCTCAGGGCACGGTGGTTTCGGCGGCTTCAGCCTGCTGAAGCTGCTCAACAATTACGCCGGCGGCGAGGGACGGGCGATCAGCATCGTCCTGTCGGGCACCGACAAGTTGCGCGACAAGCTGCGCCGGCACGAGGAAGTGCTCAGCCGCATCGCTGCCAACGCCAACCTGAATGCGTTCAGCGAGACAGAATTTGCCGACATGCTGGCCTTCCGTCTCGATGAAGCCCAGTATGCCGGGGACAGCGCCGCCTTTTTCGAACCGGAGGCGGTCAGCGCCATCCATGCAGTCGCCCAGGGGATCCCCCGCCACGGCGTCATCCTGGCCGGCCACGCCATGGCTGCAGCCTACGAACTCAAAACCCGGGTGATTACGGTCGAAGCCGCCAAGCTGGCCATCAGCTCGCACAGTATCCTGGAGCCGGCGTGATGCGCACGAGCCCAACGAGCATCGAGAGCTTTTCCCAGCTGAACGCCGACAAACGGGACGCCCAGACCAAGCAACGCAGCGGTCATGCCTTCAAGCTGGTGCGGGTCTACACCGACAAGGTCGTGCCGAACCCACACAACCCCCGGCATATTGACGTCGAGCACCTGGAGCAGGATGCAGAGTTCCAGGATCTGGTCTCCAGCGTCAGGACCCACGGCGTGTTGCAGCCGATCCTCGTCAGGGCCCAGACCAGCGAAGACGGCGAGACCCGGTACGAATTGGTCGCCGGCGAACGTCGGTGGCGGGCAGCGATGGCGGCCGAACTGGAGAGTGTCCCGGCCGTCATCAGCACCTTCGACGACAGCCAGGCCCAGATCGCCGCGTTGGTCGAAAACCTGCAGCGCCAGGACATCCGCCCGATCGACGAGGCCCAGGGCTTCCGGACGGTGATGGACAGCTTTGACCTGAGCGAAAGCAAGCTCGGTGAGATGATCGGCAAAAGCCGCAGCTACGTCAACAACCGCTTGCGCCTCCTGCAATGCGATCCGCTCCTGGTCCAGGAACTGCAACTGCCTGATTCGCCCGTCAGCGCCCAACATGCGCTGCTCCTGCAGGGGATTGAACCTGCCGCCCGTGGCGCCTTCCTTAGTGTCATCAAGGAAACCGGGGCCGGCTACAACAAGATGTTGGAGCGGAAGAAACACTGGGACGACATGGCGGCGACGTTGCCGGCACTCGTCGATGGTGCCGGCTCGGAGGATGTCCGGTTGCAGGCCGCCCAATTGGCCGCCCAGGGCGTGTCCCGTGAAGCAATCGAAACCCGCCTGGCGGCTCGACCGACGAAAGTGAAAGCGGCGGCTGCTGGTCCTATCTTGGTCGAAACTGCGCCTCTGCCGGTGTATGCCGTCAATGACCTGGCGACGATCCGCTTGGTCTCGGCGGCGATCGCCGCCGGCACCCCCGATCCCCAGATCGCTTTGCACAAGCTGGCGTTGGCGTTGGAAGCCGATCTCAAAGCGGTGCGTCGGGCCCTCAAAGGGATCTAGTCATCTGGTGGCCTACTTGATCATGTCCAAACTTGGTCAAGTGGACGGGCGCTTGGTACGCTGAGCCCGAGGGAGTATCAACCATGTCTGCGATCCGTCCTGCGGCTTATCGGGTGTTTGCCGGTGTATTGATGCTCGGCTGGTCCCTGAGTGCCTGCACGATCACGCAGACGGCCAATGCTCCGGCGGCGGCGAGTAGCGCCCAGTCCAAGGCCCGGACCTCTCTCACGGCCCAAGTCCTGCTGCCTCAGGCGATTCCTGCGGATCTCATCACGGCCACCCTGGCCCCGGCCCAGAAGGCGGCCGATGACGCCAGTCGGCGCCGGGGGATCGACTATTTTGTCCTGCACGGCAATCCGGTGGCCCTGCGCCTGCGGACGCCGACAGCCGAAGGCGCCGTCATTTCCTACCTGGGCACGTCCAAAGACCGCCATGACCTGAACGTTGAACTCCGGGCCTTGATCGGTGCCGGTCCGATTAGCCTGATCATGAACTACACCGGACCGGTCACGTTGGGCAAACGCTCGATGACCGCTCCGGCAACGACGGCACTACCGACGACGAAGGCCAACGGTCTCCATTTCGAGCTGTTGACGGGGCTGCCCGGCAGCGGCGTCACCGAGGCCTATGGCGATTTCCTCGGGCACTTGGGCGAGCATCTGCGTCAGCGCTACAACGTGGCCAGCTATGCCTTTGACGACGGTCCCTTCGTCTTTGCGGTAACCGAAGCGAATGCGCCCATTGGTTTCGTGTTCTGTAACCAGGCCAGCCGTCTCGTCCTTGGCGAGCGGAAGTACGCCGACGTCCAAGCCGTGACCGCCTTGGACATGTCGGGCAACATACTGGCCAACTATGCCTTGATCGGTTTCAACGCCAAGACGGCCGGTGCTGAAAAGAACCCCATTTACCGGGTCGACACGGAGACGCCATTCGGGTCTTTGATTGCATTCGGGGACCTGTGAGCAGACGTTTGGGTTGACTGTGGCTGCCTAGTCCGCCTTGTCCGGTGCGGCAAGGACGAAAACGACGATGTCCGCCAGTTCCGCCTTGCCATGCATGTGTGCCTCAGCCGAACCCGAGACGGGCACGACAGTCATGACCCGCAGCGACTGGTCCGGCATCAACCGTTTGAGAAACGCCGGGACACCGGCATGAAAATCCGAATGAAACCGGCCCTGGATATGCAACACACGCCCCTGGGGGGCCAATGTGGCGAGGGCTAGCCCGATCGAACGGGCCATCGTCGCATCCTTGAGGCTTTGCGCCTCGTACATGCGCCATGTCGAATCCAATGCCGAGCCCTGATGACCGCCCATGATCACACTGAAGCGAGTCCAGGGCGCACCCCGGTCGAGGTTGTTCGGCACAGCCACCTGGCGCCCCACTTCCCATGCCAGGGACTGTAGACCTTCCAAGCCCTCTTTCGCCACTTTGGACGCCATTGGTCGGGGCGCATTAGCCGCAATTACGGGAATCGCATGGGCTTTGGCAAACTCAACGAGCGGTCGATAATCCGTCTTGTAGTTCGGCCACGGCCGGGATTGAGCCAAAAAAGCGGTTTCATCGATCCGGTCGGCCAAATAGTCATCTAACACTGGCTGGACGTCGGTCTCGAACATTTCCATGGACAGGATGACGGGACGATCGCCACGATCCGCCAACGCCTGCAACGTGGCCAACTCGAACTGGTGGGTCTTCTGGTCGTTGTGTTGTTCACCGATGAAAACCACGACCCCGCCGGCGAGGTGTTGAACGGCTTCAAGAAACGTGACGGCTGTATTCGGGGACCGGTAGAGACCGATGACTTCCGGGCCCGCCCAAACCTGCGTTGCGGATAGCCCCCAGAGGCAGACGCTGGCCAGAAGCGAACGGTGCACAAGAAGACGCATGGCCTGTTCCATGTCCAATCTGGCGAAGTGCCGACGCAAAGATCCCGACGCTTGCACACTATGCCATCGATAGCGTGCCGCCCTAAGGTTTGTAGGACCAGCTACCGCCGGTCTCCATCTGGACTAGCCACCGTCGCTTCGGCCGGGATCACCCGATGTCGTCACTGGGCATTTTGCATATGCCACACTCATAACTAGCCGCTCTTATCATGGAGCGGTAGACCCTTCGCTGTCGACCGTTCCGATGGACCGGGTGTGCCGCCTGCTCATCCGGACCGACACGGTATCGGGCGCCGATGGCGTATTGAGGACAAAAGGCGGCCACGTATGATGCGCATCCGTCGCAGTGCCGATCGTGGCCAAGTGGATCACGGCTGGCTCGTTACCCGCCATACGTTTTCCTGGGACGATTTCCAGGATCCTGCCTGGGAGCGGTTTGGCCACCTGGAAGTGATCAACGAGGACCGGGTCCAGGGTGGGCAGGGGTTCAAGACCCATGGCCATGAGGACATGGAGATCATCACCTATGTCGTGTCCGGAGCCGTGGAACATCGGGACAGCCTCGGCACCGTCTCGATCATGCATGCCGGTGACGTCCAACGCATGAGCGCCGGCACCGGCGTCACCCACAGCGAGTTGAGTCACTTCCCCGACACCGTCGCCCATTTTTTGCAGATCTGGATCGAGCCGGATCGCCTGAAGACAGCCCCGGCCTATGATCAGCGGCACTTTCACGAAGACACCAAACGCAACCGTCTGCAGCTCATTGCCTCATCCGATGGTCGAGACGGCTCGATCGCCATTCAACAAGATGCCATCATCCATGCCTCACTACTGGACCCCGGCCATGCCGTGGCATGGGAGTCCTGGTCCGAGCGACGTACCTGGATCCAGGTGGTGGCTGGTGGTCTCACCGTCAACGGGCACCCGCTCACGGCCGGTGACGGAGCGGCAGTGACGGCGCATGAGCGTCTCGCCATGACCACCGAGACCGGCGCCGAGTTCCTATTATTTGATTTGGCCCTGTGAAGGCACCCGGGAACCCCGAAGGGCATACGCATGAACGCCTTACCCATCCATCGCCGCCCGTACGCAACAGACACGCTGCCCGAAATGGTGGCATTTTGCGAGGCCCACAATGCCTCGGGACACCCGCCGGGCTTGATCAACACACTTATCGGCAGCCTGGCCTCGGGCCCTGACGCCATCATCGACCTATGGGAAGGGGATCGGCAGGTGTTGGTCGCTGTTGTTTTGGATCAGCTGCAAAACACCGACGATGCCGCTGAATGCGCGCTACTGGGCTATCGGCCCGCAATGGCGCCCCAATCCCTTTGGCCGGTCCTCTGCACGCTGGCTGAGCAGATCGTCGCAGCCGGTCCCCGCCGGTCCATCGGCATCGGCCTCGGCGAAGGGACAGCGGCCATGGCGCCGTTCCTGCTGGCACGGGGCTACCGCCAAAACTTCACCTGTTACGGGATGACGACGGCGAAAAACCCGAGACTGCCGGGCCGGATAGCGCTGGAAGCCCCCTGGCAGTGGCGCCCCCTGGATGAGCCACGGGTACGGGCGTATTACGAGGCTGTCAGGGCAACTCTGGGAACCGTTCCCGGGACCCAGACGCCGGCCTATGCCGATTTTGCCGCCCTCGCCCTGGCCGCCAGGATCCCCCCGCAGTTGCTCTATCAGGGCGACCGTTTGGCCGGCTTCTTCAAAGTGGTCCTCAAAGGCCCTGATGGCACCGTCGGGTATATCAACTCCCTCGGCCGTATGCCCGAATTCCACGGTCAAGGAATGGGGGTCCGGCTGCTGGCCGAAGCCATGCACCAGTTGGCAGCCTTGGGGGCCCGCTCCTTCGCCCTCGAAGTCGTCGCCACGAACGATGCGGCCCTGTCGCTCTATGCTTGGCATGGATTTGCGGTAACCAGTGAGGAGCCCCATTTCCTGTGGCATTTGCCCCATTGACTCCGCACGATCCGGTTTAGTACGATCGTCCTAGGAGAAAACCGCCATGGTCACCGCCGTTCGGGACACCCGCCAGACGATTGTCACCTCAGCCCTGCAGCTGTTTCACAGACAGGGCTATGCGTCGACGACCGTCCAGCAGGTTGCCGAGGCGGCTGCCATCTCCAAGGGCAATCTGACCTATCATTTTCCCAATAAGTTATCCCTGTTCACCGAGGCACACAGTCAGGCTGCCGATTACCTCAAGTCCCGCATCATGCAGCGGTCCTTCGACGAAGCGGTCGACACTGTCAGCGGCGTCGAGGCGTTTACCCGCCGAGTGCGCCGCTGGATGATCGACGCGGAAGCCCATTTCGTGGGCTGCATGTTCACCAACATCGCCGTCGAGGCCCAGCACTCCGACCGGGAGGCTGCCCGGCTGGCCCGCCAGACTCTCCTGGAAGCCAAGGAGATCCTGACGGTTTACCTCGCCACCGGACAGCAACTTGGTGAGGTGCGCAGCGACTTTGAGCCAGGCAAGCTCTCCCAAGCTTTCTTCTGGATGTACGAAGGTGCCCTCACCCTCTCCCGGGTCAACGACGACCCGAAAGAATTCGACGCTTTCTGCAGCTCCATCCGCCTGTGGCTGAGCCCACCCTGAGTCTTCTTTTGAGCCGATTAGGACATTCGTACTAGAAGGAGGACGCCCGTCATGCCCCGTTTCAACCTATTCGCCGAAGCCCAGCCGCCAGTCACCCTCACCGAGGCCGAGATGCTCGACCAATTGCCGGGTCTTGGTTTTTGCCTGCCGGCAACGGACGATCTCGACGTCGCTTGGGCGCGCCTGTTGCGTGAGCGGGCCCAAGAGTCGGAGCGCCCTTCATGATGACCGTCCGCGTGCGGCTGGCGGCGATGCTCAGCCGCTGGTTCCTCGTCGAACGCCGCCAGCCGGAGCAATCCGTGTCCCGGCTGCACATGCGCTGCGTGCTGACCGATCTTGATATTAATCGGCATATGAACAATTCCCGATATCTGGCCCTGATGGACGTCGGCCGGTACCACTACACGCTGGTCAGCGGGCTCTGGCGCCCAGTATGGCACCGCCGCTGGTTTCCCGTCCTCGTCCGGGCGGAAATGAACTTCAAGCGTTCGATCGGCCCGGGTGAACGGTTTGTGCTGGAGACCAGCCTGGTCGCCATCGGCAACAAGAGTGCGACCCTGCGGCAGCGCTTTCTTGTCGGGGACGTGATTGCCGCTGAAGGCATCGTCACGGCATTGTTCCTGCACAAAGGGAAACCCCAAGTCCTGCAATCCCTCATCGATGAACTGCCGGCACTCGTGCCGGAGCCCGAGCCGGATCCTGGGCCTATATTCGTCTCAGCGAACTGAATCGTGGCTTGGCCCCTCGTGTCGGCCCTGGCCCGCGACACTGATTTTGGTCACCAGCGAGACAAAGGCCTCCGCCACGGCATTGGCGCTCTCGTGGGTCACGACCGGTTCCACATAGCCGATGCACAGGGATGCCTCGCCCCGGAACGTCGTCACCCAGGCACTGATCCCCGGCGGCACCGACAACGGTCCCAGGACAAACAAGTCCTGCACCACCGTGGCGCCGAAGTCCCGTGGCCGTCCGCCGAGATCACCCAGATTTGAAAACGACAGGCTCAAGACTGGATTGGCCGGCTGATCCAGATGCGACGTGACGGCCCGGCGAAACCAGGACGGCGGCAAGTAGCTGGCCAGCGCCCGCTCAAAGATCCGGGCCACGGCATTCAGGCGGGCCCGCGCCGGTGGGGTTGCCGCACATACCGCCGCATACGCCGCCTCAAAGGAGGTGCAGGCTGTGGACGGGATGACGATGCGCACGTCCGCCACCTGGTTGCCGATGACGACGTCGGGTCCCTGACGCAGGTTGACGGGGACATGCACGACGATTGGTTTGCCGACTTCTTCGGGCCACACCTGACAGCAGGCCACCAGGAAGGCCGCCATCAGCACATCGTTGAGGGTGCCACCTTGGTATTTCCGCCACCCATGCAGGGCGGCGAGGGGTGTGCCCGTGATGGGCACCGTCACCCAGCGCGTGGCCCCACGGGCGGGGATGGGCAGATCCTGGAACGTGGCATAGGCCGCACCCCGGGCCGCCGCGACCAGGTCGTTGATCACGGCCGCCGAGTACCTGAGGACCTGAAAACGTTCCCACCATGTCAGCTGCCGGAGGTGCGTGCCGTATGTCGGCCGATTCAGACAAACCAAGGGTAGTGACGTGATCCCCCGTGCACATTCGCCATAGCGAAAAGCCAGGCGATCGATCAGATGGTTTTCACCTACGGCATCGACGGCCGAATGGTGAACCGACACGATCAGGCAGGCGCCATGGGCGTGCGGCTGCACAAAAAGGCGCACCGGCAGATCGGTCTCCGGTGGTAGCGGTTTTTGTATGAATGCGGCTTCGGCAGCCCGGTCACCCACCGCCGCCCATGTGATCAGGCTGCGGAAATCGATGTCGGCCAACGCCACCAGGTCACGCCGATAGCCCCAAAAGGAACTGACGGCCCGTGTCCGCAGGATGGGATAGTCGGCCAGGACATCCCCGAGCGCCAAGGCCAGCGACGCCGGCATCAGGCAATCGGCAAGCGACAAAAACACATTGATCGTCAGCGGTGTCTGCGTATGTTCCAAACGCAAAAAAAGCCGGTCCACCAGGTTCGGCTGAACGTGGCGACGCAGGATGGCATCGGGGTCGGGATCAACGGCCATCGGTCAGTAAACGAAGGGAATCATGCGCCAGCTGCGGCGCCGATAGTCGTCGTAGGCAGCGCCCAACTGCGCCTGCAGGGCCCGTTCCTCCACCGTGATCGGTAGTGCATCGCCAAGCCGTGGCCGGCAAGGTAGACCAGCACGCCGACCCACGACCCGAGCATCAGGACCATCCCAGCCCCGAAAAGCATCACCCCCGTATAGCCGGGATGGCGCAGCCGGCAAAACGGACCATGGTCGACAAGGCGGTGGGCATCCGTGACGACGACGGCACTCGTGAAGTACTCACCCAACGTGCGAATGGCCCAATATCGTAGACCGATCCCCGACAGGGCCAGGACACAGCCCGCCGTCCGGTAAGTCCAAAACGGCAAACCGATCATTCCTACTTGGTGCCGGATCAGCAGGACGATGACGGCGACGTTGAGGAGCAGCGATCCCAACATGATCTCGCCGGACAGACGGTCCTGAGAGTGTCGGCCCCCTTTGCGGCGTTGATAGAGGCCCTCCGTCAGCAGCCATGTGCCGAGCAGCAAGGCCCACAACCAGCGAAAATCCAGCAGCAATTCGAGCAAAGGGACCTCAGTCAGCCGGAGTCGGGCGGCGTCATGGGCGCCACGAACGTCCGATCGCTCGATTCACCCTAACGCAGGTGTCCGAGGCCGGTCAAACCGGGCCACCCCAGATGCGGCCGCCCAAGCAAAGACGATTGGCCTGCAATGGCGCCACTAAAAGGTTGCCATCCCTGTCAACAGCATCGCCATAGCTTGCCGCAGATTGGCCACACCGATGGCAACCCGTGGAGCCGGCTCTTCCAGCCATTGCACGAGGACGATGGCGTAGATGCCAAACAGGTTCATGCAGGCCGTCATCAGATAAAGACCGTGCCTTTGGCGACATCCGCTTCTTTTGCGATCTGATCGATCGTCGTCCCGGCATATCCCCGCTCGGTAAACAGGCGGCGGGCCACGGTGCGGATCCGCCCCTGTTTGTCGAGTATGTGACGGGCCCGCGGACCCAGCGGATTGTCCGTCTCTGTGCTCATTTGCCTACCTCGCCGCCCGTCCGGCCAGCACCATCTCGACGCCGCCCTTTGGCCCCATCGTGATGTTGCGGCGGGCTGCCACGACCTCCCGGTCCGACGTCAGACGCAGGTCGTATTCGCACAGGAGGGTCGCAATCACCGTTTTCATTTCATACATGGCAAATGCCGCCCCGACACAGCGCCGGGAACCACCGCCGAAGGGCATGAACTCAAAGGGTGAGAACGTGTGATTCAGAAAGCGCTCGGGTTTGAACGCCATCGGATCCACATAGGTCTCAGGGTTCGTGTGAGCCAGGATGGTGCTGACGGCGACGGCGATCCCGGCCGGCAGCTCGTAGCCTTTCAGGCTAAAGGGCTTCAACAACTGACGGGCAACGTCCGGCACGATGGGATTCAGCCGCATCGTTTCGTTGCACACGGCGTCCAGGAACGGGAGGCGAGACAACGCCATGGGTTCCGGATCAGGGCCGAGGGCCCGGATCCCGTCGACCAGTGTCGCCCGCACGTCCGGATGCTTCTCCAACCAGTAGAACCCCCAGGCCAGCACGCTGCTGGTCGTCTCGTGCCCGGCGACGAGGAGGGTGGTCAGCTGATCTCGCAGCTCGCCATCCGTCATCACCGTATCGTCGTCGAAACGGGCCTGGATCAGCATCGTCAGGATGTCCTGCCCACCCAGTCCGCTCTGCCGACGCTCGGCGATCATCGTCGCCATCATGGCGTCGACCTCGGCCCGGACGGCCAGGAACTTAGCCCAAGGGGAAATCCCGCCCAGCTCCTGCCGCAGGATGCGGAAGAAGATCGCCGCCGGTGAGGCCCTGTCGATCAGTTCCCGCAGGAGGCTGGCCCAACGGGACGAAGCGGCGGGATCGAGCACGCCGAAGATCGCCTGGATGATCGCATCCAGCGTGATCCACGCTGCCAAGTCCTGCATCAGAAAGGGTTTGCCTTCTTCGAGGGCATCGGCATGTCGGCGGGTGATCGACTTGAACAACCCACCGTAGGCATGCATCTGCTCACCATGAAACACCGGCATCATCAGCTTGCGGCGGGACATGTGCACGGCACCCTCGACACACAGCAAGGACTGCTCGCCGAGGAGGGGTGTCAGGGCATCGGCGCCCCAATGGCCAAACGTGTCCGGCCGGGCCGAGAAGATTTCCCTGATGCCGTCGGGATCTCCTGTGGCAACCAACGTCCCGTTCATGGTCGGGATCATCACCGGATCGCCGTAACGTTCCCGCAAGTGCTGGTAAAAGGCGTAAGGATCTTTCATGTAAAGCAAACTTTGTAACGCCGCCACCTTGGGTCCTGCGGGCAATCTGGCCACCGTGTGCCTGCTGTTTCACATCTGATTGACTACGGTCATTTATGACCATAGTCATTTTGAACCGTGGGCCATCCCTGTCAACACCTGACGAGCGGTCGGCGCGTCCTCCCCGCAGCAAGGCCGTTTCACCGGCTGATTGACGGTCAACGCCGGCTATACTGCGATCTCACGACCGATGCAGCGGGTCAGGGGACCACCGACCTGTTGCAGATTCAAAGGACCGGGATCCCGGATGATGGCCTGGCAGAAGACGATGCGCAGCGGCGTGAGCCCAGACCGCCTGGTCTGGATGCTGACGGCAATCGTCAGCATCGGGGTGACGGCCGTGCTGCCCGTGTTGCCGATATATGCGAATCAACTGGGCGCCAGCCCCCAGTTCCTCGGCGGGATGATGGCCGGATATTGGGGCGCCAATCTGGTCGCCTTGCCTGCCAGTGGCTGGCTGTCGGACCGCTTCGGGCGGCGCCCGGTGCTGTTCATCGGCCTTTTGGCCTATGGCCTGGCTTCGCTGGGCTTTCTGGTGGTTCACGGCATTGGCGCGTTTATCGTGCTGCGGGCCGTAGAAGGCCTCGCCGGCGCCTGTGTCATCCCTGCCGCCATGGCCTATGCCGCCGACTGTGCCCCGGCCGGCAGGCAGGGAAGCAGCATGGCCAAATTGGCGGCGGCCGAACACGTCGGCATCCTCATCGGTCCGATGATCGGCGGGGCCCTGGCAGCCCAACTCGGGTTCGGTTCGCCGTTCATTGCCCTCGGCGTCCTCTGCTTTGCCGGCCTCTTCCTCGTCGTCCGCATGCCAGAGTCCCATCGCCCCGATCTGGCGGTGGACCAACCGGGCGGGCCGGGGCTGCCTCCTTTTTCCTGGGCGTCCGTGCGCTGGACGTTGGCCTGGGGACTGGCGGGACGGTCCTGGGCGAGCGGCTTTTCGATCGGTCTTTATGAAGTCGTCTGGCCCCTGTTCATGCTCAGCCTGGGGGCGTCCGTCTGGCAGATCACCCTCAGTTGGACGGTATTTGCGATCCCGAGCATCCTGCTCAGCCCGGTCACCGGCCGACTGATCGACCGGTGCGGCGGCGGCCGCCTGGCCGTGTGGGGGGCGGCGGTCTCCGCCGCGTTGACGCTGCACTACGCCGCCGCCCGTGACCCGTGGTTCATGATCCTGCTCTCGTTGATCGAGGGGATCGGCGTCGCTGTGGCGTATCCCGGTCAGACGTCTTTGATGGTT
>JACMPN010000389.1 GCA_014377495.1 Candidatus Sericytochromatia bacterium | reverse complement strand
TGCGGGCGGCTCTTCCAGTTTGGGCTAGCGGATCAGTCCGGCCAGCAGATCGAAGTTGCTCTTCCGGGACGCGATGATCTTGGACAGCATCGTGTACATGTTCTTCGCCATGGCCAATTCCGGGGCCACCGTGTGGACACTGGAGTTCGCCTGTTCCAAGGCCCGGCGCACGAGGCCTGGGTTGTTGGGATTGGCGACCGATTTCCAGGGAATGAACGTCGGCACATTGGATATCACCGGAGCGGACATATAGGAGATGCCACGATCCGATGCCCGCAGATCGACCTTCGGTTCGTCGTAGATGGCCGGTTGCAAGCCCCGCCGGAAGGCCAGGCTGACGTCGATATCCCCTTGTGACTGGATGCTCGGAGCGTACAGGTGCTCGTCGGCAAGGACGCCCATGTTGTCGTAGATGCGTACCGTGCCATTGGGGATCGGCCAGTCCGCCACCACGCCAAAGGGCACGTTGACGAAAGCCCCTTCGGTAACGCCCACCCGGACCCCCTCGACTCCGGTGACGGGGTTGTAAATGCAGATCGTGCTGCCCGGCGCCAGACCGTTGTTCAGGTCATATACCCGGGCCCGGAAATAGTTGCTCGTCGTCGGGGCAAACTGGTCAAGTTTGAAGTTTTCCATATTCCAGCCACGTCCGGCGTTGTATTTGCCGTCGACCGTGTCGAAATCCCAGCGGAACTGGATGTTGGCTGCCCCGCCCGTGAGGACGTTCTGCAAATAATTCACCCACCCGGCGGAGCTGGCGCCGGCCTTCGGGGACGGCAGGTAGGACCAGGCACCGCCGTTGAGCCGGTACCCAAACCGCATCGTATCCACGGCGGCATTGCCCTCAAGGCCGCCAAAGGCGTCCATCAGATAATTCTGATCGAAGGAAACGTTGGCACTGGACATCGCCGTGTTCAGGGCGAAAGACGGACTGTAGATCGATCCACTGTTGCGGCGGTCGGCAACGACGACTGATCCAATGGCCACTGAGGCGGCCGCAGGCGGCCCCTGATCAATCACGAGTTTTTCCAAGTTCCAACCCCGCCCGGCATTCTTCTTGCCGTCGACCGAGGCGAAATCCCATTTGAACCGCAGCTTGCCCTTGCCAGTCGTGGCGACAGACTGGCTGAGGGTGGCAAATGCCGCCGCCGTGGTCGGCTTGGGGATGGTCGTCGTTACTGCCGCGTCCCAGGTAGCCGACGCATCGTCAAAAGTCTGGTACGCAAAGGTCATGATGTCGACCGCCGCGTTGGTCTCAACACCCGTGCCGTCCAAGGCATAGCTGTGATCAAAAGCGATGGTGGTCATCGGGATGATCGGGTTGATCACGTATTCGGGACTGAAGAGAGACCCCTGAACGGTATTGTTGGCCAACGTGGCACTCGCCAGATTGACCGTCTGGGAATTGCTGACGCTCACCACGCCCGACGCCACGATATTTTGATGGATCGTGCCTGCATCCTCGATGAATTGGTAGGTCACCGGCGTATTAGCCGCAAGTCCCCCGTAGCCATAGATTTGGGCATTGTAGACGCCGTTGGTGGAGGGCGTGGTCGGTGTCGGCAGGCCATCGCCACGGGCGTCGGTGTTGACGGTGTACCACTCGTCCCAGTCTGTGTAGAGCGGGCCGCCAGGATAGGTGACGCCGGTCCCCTGGTCCCGATTCAGAATGCCATTATTGAACTTGTCGCCGTAATACGTGTGCTCCGGACCCGGCTCGTAGACGTGCAGATCCACATCTCCGGCCAGCGCCCAGTCGATGACGACGTCCAGCTTGCCCGCAGAGTCGACGCCGGACGCATACGAAGCCGTGTTCTGGCGGCCAAAGTGCATGCTGCCGGCGGCGCCGAAATTGTTGGCAGTACTGTCATTGCTGTACCAGCCGACGGATCCGAAGGGCCCGGTCTTAGGCGTCGAACGGATCCAACTGCCCGCAGCGAAGGTCGTCCCATCCGTCAGCCCGGCGGCACCCATGTCGACGATGTAGTTGATCGGCGGCGGGGCGATCGCCGTGCTCCCGGACGAAACGACGGCTTGGTGGACCGTGCCGTAGTCTTCCACGATCTGGTAGGTGACCGTCGTCGCAGCGGTGGCCCCGTCGATGATCGCCGAGTACGTACCGGCCGTGATCGGGGTACCGAAGTCAGCACGACCGGTCGGGATGTTCAGCAGGTAATTTTCATCGCTGTTGGCCGGGTTGGCGCCGCCGCCACCGGCGGTGCCGGTAGTGGCACCGATGTAGAGGCCGTTGTTGGTCACGTCGAATTTGTCGGTGACGACAGCACCTGGCTCGGTGATGTGCAAGTCCACGTCGCCCGTGCCCGTCCAGTCGGCCGCGATGTTGATCTTATTCGCCCGGTTCTGCCCGGTGGCGTAGGTGGCGACGTTGTTTTGGCCGTAGTGGAGGCTGCCGCCGCCATTGCCGGAGTCGGCCGTGGTGTCGTTGGTATACCAGCCCACAGCCCCGTAACCGGCGTCCATCCCCGCCATGGCGGTCGTCGCCGACCAGACGGCGTTGTTCGTCGGATTGGTCGCCGTGGCCGTGTAGGCAAGGCCCACGCTCCCCATGTTGACCGCATAGTTCATCGGCAAGCCTAGGCCGGCCGAGGGTGGATCCTGCCAGTACCCCGAATAGATGCCGACGAAATTGAGGTCGGTGACGCCCATCCCCCCTGGCCCGAAGGGATCCAGCGCCGAAGGAAACGGCCGGCCGAACTGGACGGGGTCCCGTACGACATTCGCCTGGGGATCGACGTCGTCGGCGCTGAGCAGGTAGTAGCCTTCCTTTGTCCGGTAAAAGCCGCCGGCGTCCTTGTGGAACTCGCCGTCACGGGTGTACTGGACTGCCGCACCGGCCGTCAGGCTGGTGGCGACGGCAAAAAAGCCCCCACCCCGGATGGCCATATGATCGGCGCTGATGCTGGAGGAGATGTCGCCCTGCGAGTAATCGACGGCACTGGAGTAATGGAGGCCGGCCTCACCGAGCTGACTGGTCAGGCCACCGGCCAAGGTGTCGATCTGGGTGACCCCACCTGTAAACGTCATACGCTCGGCCTTGTAACCGGAGGCCGCCGTACCGGCCGCCTGCGTGTTTAGCAGGGAGACCCAGCGGTCGAGGAGCTTCAAGCTGTCCATGGCGATGTAATCAGAGTTGGACACGCACCCTCCCGCTGCCCGCACCTACGGACACATGATCAAATTATGGGGTCGCGCCGCTGGGACCTGCGCTCGGGCAACGTAGTTTTAATGTAATTCACAAGCGTACCAATCATTCGGTCGGACACCTGCCACACCGGCAAGGGAACGGAGGTTACCGGGCCCAGTCGAGGTCCAGGCGGTAATCGGCGCCGGCCCAGTCCGCCCTGTCCGGATCGTGATGCCCATTGCCCAGATTGAGGACAGTCACATAGACCCGCTTGGCGGCACCCAGGGCCAGGGATACCCGTGGCTGGCCGGCACCCGGAGCCGACGTCGCCGCCGACCAGTTCCCGTCACTCCCCTGAGTGCCGACCCACACGCGCCACTGACTGTCGCCGCCGTCGGCCAGGCTGACGCTGACGGTGCGCGCACCCTGAGTGTCCAGGCGGGCGAAGTTGGCGCCCCAGGGGGGCGGCCGGCGGTTTTGGGCGGGCTTCAGCCGGTCGGCCCGGCCCCCGTCCTGGATCAGGAACGGGACGGGTAGGCGAGGAGGCTTGGACAATGACTGCTGCAGGCGCCAAGCCTGGAACGCCAGCAGGGCCGTCTGGGTATCCGGACCCTGGCGGCGCTGCAGCACCGCCGGCAAAACGTCCTGCCAATCGGGCTCATTGGGATCGGCGGCGCCTGCCTGCTCCGGCTGACGCCCGGCCTCCCAGAGTTCACGGACGAGATCGGGACGACCAGCGCCATAGCGCTCGACGAGAAATTCCAGAAAGATCCCGGCCCCATACTCGAACTCGTCGGTGAAACCGTCCGGACTGATCGAATCCAGCGACCGCTCTGGTGCGGCCTGAAAATCCGCAATGCCTGTCTGACTGGCTGGTCCGTCCGGCTTCAGGAAGCGGTCCATGTAGGCAGCCGCATTTTCGTAAAAGGCGGACCCTTCGTTAGCGTCGAGGGCATACTGACAGGCGTGGTTGAACTCGTGAAAGGCGTAAGATTCCAGCGTGCCGTCATCCGCCAGATTCTGGTCGAACACGATATAGGCGCTGGCTGCCGCAAAGGGCGTTTTCTGGCGACGTTCCTCGGCAACATAAGCCTGCCCCTTACCCACTGGGGCGAGATAGACATCGAGGTTGTCTGTCCCGCCGGCCCCGGCATCCGACAATGGCCGGGCCCAACCCATTTCCACGACCTCACGCTGCCAGGCTGCGTCCAGGTAGCCCAGCAGTTTTTTTGCCTTGGCCGCCGTGGCGGGATCACGCCAATGCACTGTGATGGGGAACCGGGCCGATGCCAGGTCATGCCGGGTTTGGGGGCGTCCCCCGCGGGTGGGGCCCCGGCGGCAACCGTGGCTGGCACTGGCCGGCAGCCGAAACGCCGCCTGGACACCGGTGGCTAAGCCCCCGATAACCGGCGACCGCTCACATGCCGCCAAAAGCAAGCCGATCGCGGCCAGGCTCACGGAGCGGCTCCAGCGGCCAGGGGACCGACGCAAGACAGTCGGGACAAATGAGGGTGGAATCAGGCCGATCATTAACCCGATCCTAAGCCAAATACCACCGAGAGATCAAGTGGCGGGTGGCAAATCGGCATTCTCCGGCACCGACAGCGTCTCTTGGAGGAACTCCAGGGGAATGCCGGCGGCGATCGAAAAGCGCCGCAGGATGTCGTCTGTCGGCTTGTCCTGCAGGATGGCGATAAGCATTTCGACCTGCAACTCGGGATGGGCCTGCCACACGGTGGTCAGCCCTTCGGCAAGCATGGCCAGACCGGCGGAGGAATCCTCGCCATGGGCCCGGGAGACGGCCCGTTTCGCCAGCAGCCAGCGAAATGAAGCCGGATTCCGTTTGAAGCCGGCTTCGTCAAAGGCTAGATGGGGCCAAAGGCGGTCGTGCAGTTCGCGCAATTCGATTTCACTGGCTGTCAGCACGGCCCCCCATAGCAACTCTGCCGGCTTGTCGGGAGACAACCAGGACTCGCCCGATTGGTCGTCCGGATCAACGGCGTCGGTGGGTTCCTCAAACTCAGCCACCTAGAGAACGGCCAAGGCACCCTCGAAACGCCGGACGATCGTCGGCCGGTCGAGGTGATCGTAAAGTTCGGCAGCGGTTTTCTGGAAGACCGGATGCAGGGCGTCCGGGGCGATCTCGCCCAAGGGAATCAACACGAAGGCCCGGGCATGCAGGCGCAGGTGGGGTACCTGCAGACGGCCGGTGGTGATCGTCTGATTGTCGAGCAACAGCAGGTCCAGATCAATCGTGCGTGGACCAAAGCGGATCGTCCGCTCGCGGTGCAGGCTGTGTTCGATGTCAAGCAGCACGTCGAGGAGGGCTTCCGGGGCAAGTGAAGTCTCGATCTCGGCCACACCGTTGAGGAACCAGCCCTGATCCGGATATTCGAGCGGTTCCGTCTCGTACAACGAGGAAACCTTCTGGACGGTGATCGCCGGATGGGCCCGCATGGCGGCAATGGCGGCCTGGATCGTTTCGGCCCGTTCGCCGAGGTTCGCACCGAGACCGATGTGGGCGATAGCCATGCATTCCTCCTTATGGGCGTGTCATGCAATCAGTGACCAAGCCCTAACGCCGCCGACAGATGGAGACCGACACGGCCCCGCTGAACCCTGCCACCGGGATGTGCGGCTTGTGGAGCCGCACGACCACAGATCCCACTATAGCAAATTGCAGGATTTCGGCAGCCACCCGCTCGGCCAGCGCCTCGATCAACTGGCAGGACTGTCCGCCCACGACACTTTGCACCGATTGAACGACGTCGACGTAGGACAACGTGTCAGCCAGGTCATCGCTTTTTCCGGCCAAGGACAGATCCATCTCCAGATCCAGATCCACGACGAAGCGCTGCCCCAGGACCCGCTCTTCCGGCGCCACCCCGTGCAGGCCGTAAGCCTCGATGCCGTGGATGCTGAGCGTATCGGACGGTCCCGCCACGACGGTGTAAGCGAGGATCAGCTGCGGCACGGCGACGATTTCGCCCCGCAACGACCACGGGCTAGCGCCGGAGATCGTCACCTGCACGATGTCACCGACCTGGCAGTCGCCGATCAGGTGGACGATCTTGTTCGTCCGGGTCCGGCCCGTCATCTGCTCGGGCTGCTTGGGGTTCGGCCGTTCGACGAGCACTTCCTGGACCTGCCCGATCAGGGCGCCATTGATCGCCCGGGCCGTCTCCTGCACCACCTGATTGAGGTAGCTGAGGCGGGCCATTTTTTCCGCTTCCGGGAGTTGCCCCTTCATCCGGGCGGCAGGCGTTCCCTTGCGGGGCGAGTAAGCGGCCGTATTGACCATGTCGAAATTGAACCGCTTCACGGCAGCCACGGAGTCGAGGAACTCCTCTTCCGTTTCGCCTGGGAAGCCGACGATCAAATCGGACGTCAGGGCGACGCCGGGGACCTTGCGGCGGATCTGGTCCGCCAAGGCCGCATACCGCTCCATCGTGTAGCCGCGGGCCATGAAGCGCAGGACCCGGTCGTTGCCGGCCTGCAAGGGCAGGTGGATGTACTCGCAGACTTTGGGCAGCGTCGCCACCGCATCGACCAGGGCATCCGTCATGTCGGCCGGATGGCTGGTCATGAAGCGGATCCGCTCGATGCCGGGCACCGGGTCCAGCAGGTGCATCAGCTCGGCCAGCGAACTTTCCGGGCTCAGGTCGTCACCATAGGAATCGACGTTCTGGCCGAGGAGGGTAATCTCTTTGAAGCCCTCCATGCCCAGCCGGGCGACCTCGGTGACGATCGCCTCCGGCCGGCGGCTGATCTCATTGCCCCGCACGTACGGCACGATGCAGTAGGTGCAGCGC
>JACMPN010000388.1 GCA_014377495.1 Candidatus Sericytochromatia bacterium | reverse complement strand
CGCCGGACACACGGTGATCGACTTCGGCACCCACGGCAAAGACCCCGTCGACTACCCCGATTTCGCCTTCCTCGTCGCCGCTGCCGTGGCCGAACGCCAGGCCGAAGTCGGGATCATGATTGACGGCGCCGGCATCGGCTCGGCGATGGTCGCCAACAAGGTCCCCGGCATCCGGGCCGCCATGTGCAACGACCTCTACGCTGCCCGCAACGCCCGCCAGCACAATGCCGCCAACGTCCTGACCCTGGGCGCCATGGTCATCGGCGCCGGCCTGGCCAAGGAAATCGTCACCACCTTCCTCAAGACCGAATTCGAAGCCCGTCACCAGCGGCGGATCGACAAGATCACCCGCCTGGAACAGCAGCTGTTCGCCGCCAGTGAAAAAAAGGGGTCCAAGTGAACCAGGCATCCCTGATCGATCAGATCATCAAAGAGGTCATGGCCGAACTGCTCGGCAGCGCCAAGCCCGGTGCCGGTCAGGCCACCCCTGCCAAGCCCGCCGCCGCCACCGCAGCCCCCGTCGTCGCCCAGACGGTCCTCGTCATCGCCACCGGTGCTCAGGACGTCGCCGCCACGCTTGGCCGTCTGTCCGGCCTACCCGGCAAGAACCGGATCATTCTGGCCGTCCCCAAATACGCCCGCAGCCTGCTGTCAGGGACGAACCTGGCCGGGGCCGAAGTGCATTACCTGGACATGGGCAAGGCCGACGGCCTCTTTCTGCTCCCGGGCTGCGACCTGGTCGTCGTTCCGAACCTGGAAACCCCGCTGCTGAACAAGATCACCCACTTCAAGACGGACACCTGGCCCGCCAAGCAGATCGTCTCGGCCCTGGCTCAGGCGAAGCCCGTCTTCGTTCCCGGCAAGGGCACGGAGCCTTGGGCCGCCAAGGCCAAGGAACTCGGGCTGAAGGTCGGCGGCTGGGACCTGCTGATGAGTTTCCAGAGCCGCCCCGGTGCCGGTGACTGCCACAGCTGCCCGACGGTGGGCCAATGCGCCACCCGCTGCAACGACAAGGTCGGCGCCATCCTCACCGCGGGAGCCGCCCGCATCGCCTCCCCCCATGACCAGGCAGGCATCGCCAACGGTCTGGCCAGCTACATCGACCACACGTTGCTCAAGGCCGACGCCATCGAGGCCGAAGTCCTCAAGCTTTGTGCCGAAGCCCGCCAGAACCATTTTGCCTCCGTCTGTGTCAACCCGGGCTGGGTCAAGCTCTGCGCCGACCAGCTCCGTGGCTCCAAAGTAATGGTCTGTACCGTGATCGGCTTCCCGCTGGGGGCGACGAGCACGGGCGCCAAAGTCGCCGAAACCCGCCAGGCCATCGCCGACGGGGCCGACGAGATCGACATGGTCCTGAACATCGGGGCCCTGAAATCCGGTCAACTCGGGCTCGTCGAACAGGACATCCGGTCAGTCAAGCAAGCTTGTGGCCGCCATACCCTGAAGGTTATCTTGGAGACGGCTTTACTCAAGGATGACGAAAAGGTCACCGCCTGTGAGCTGAGCAAACAGGCGGGGGCGGATTTCGTCAAAACGGCAACGGGCTTTGGGCCCGGCGGCGCGACGGAGGCCGACATCGCCCTGATGCGGCGGACGGTGGGGCCGGAAATGGGCGTCAAGGCATCCGGGGCCGTGCGGGACACCGAGACGGCACAAAAGATGATCGCCGCCGGGGCCAACCGCATCGGCGCCAGCGCCAGTGTGGCAATCGTGACCGGTGCTGCGGCCGGCAAGGGCAATTACTAGCGCGAAAGAGCGGATCTCATGGAAAAGGTTCAACTTCGTACCTATATCTTCCTCGACAGCCTGCAGCCGCAGTTCGCCGCCTATTCGGCCAGCGTTGCCCAGGGCTACCTGCCGATCGCTGGCCAGTCGGCGCTCTACATCGAGATTGCGCCCGGCATGGAGATCAACCGGGTCACCGACATCGCCCTGAAGGCGACACGGGTGACGCCGGCCGAGATGATCGTCGAGCGGCAATACGGCATGCTCGAGCTGCACGCCGATGACCAGGGCGAAGTGCGCCAGGCCGGCCAGGCGATCCTCGATGCCTTGGGCGTCCAGGAGAATTCCCGGCTGAAGCCGAAAGTCGTCTCGCACCAGATCATCCGGGCGGTCGACGACCATCAGGCGATGCTGATCAACCGGGCGGGCCGCAAGGGCATGATGCTCATCGCCAAACAAACGCTTTTCATCCTGGAGACCTATCCGGCAGCGTACGCGGTCTATGCGACCAACGAAGCCGAAAAGGCCGCCAACATCAACATCGTCCGGGTGCAGGGTGCCGGTGCCTTTGGCCGCGTCTACCTGGCTGGCGAAGAAGCCGACGTCCTGGTGGCGGCGGATGCGGCGCTGAAGGCCTTGGAGGCCATCGACGGCGTCGAAGAGAAACGGTAGACGAACCCTGGCCCATTTGCGCCGGCTGAAACCGGCGGCTGGATATGACAAACGAAAGAGGAAGACACAATGGCTGAAGCACTTGGCATGATTGAGACCCGCAGCTTTGCGGCGCTCGTGGAAGCAGCAGACGCCATGGTCAAGGCGGCGAAAGTGGAGCTGGTCGGCTACGAAAAGACCGGCGGCGGCTACGTGACGGCCGTCGTCCGTGGCGACGTGGCGGCTTGCAAGGCTGCCACCGAGGCCGGGGCCCGGGCTGCCGAAAAGATCGGTGAGACGGTCGCCGTGCATGTCATCCCCCGGGTGCATTCGAACGTGGACTCCGTCATGCCGCTGGGCCGCCAGGCACAGAACGCCGGCAGCAACGGCCAGACGTCCGAGGCCTAAGCCGTGCTCCTCGGACGGGTCGTGGGGACGGTCGTCGCCACGCGCAAGGACGAAAAGCTCGAAGGGCTGAAGCTGCTCGTCGTCCAGATTGTCGACATCCAGAACAAACCGGGTGCCACCTATGTGGTGGCGGTTGATTCGGTGGGTGCCGGCACGGGCGACACGGTGCTGTACGCCTCGGGCAGCTCGGCCCGACAGACCGCCTCGACCAAGGATCGCCCCGTCGATGCCGTGGTCATGGCGATCGTCGACACCTGGAGCGTGGGCGACCAGACGGTCTACAACGCCGAGTGATTCCCAACCGGGCCTGATCCCTGTCCCCTGAGTGAGGCAGGGACCAGGCTTGCGGTTTTTCCTACGCATCACACCATCCACCCAACCAGCGACACCGGTCATTGCCACAGGCAGCCGGTCCTAGCGGAGGCAAGCAATGGACATCAGCGAAAGCCGCATCCGCGCCATCGTCGAGCGTGTCGTCGAGCGCGTCGCCCAGGAGCAGGGCCTGTCCGGCGCCGCTGGGTCTCCGACCCGCAGTGGCGGCTCCAGCCCTGAGCTCGGCTGCTTCGACGACCTGGACGATGCGGTCAAAGCCGCCCGTGTGGCCTACCGTGAGCTGCAGGACGTGACCATCGGCCACCGCGAAAAGATCATCGCCAGCATCCGCAAGGTGATGGACCAAAACAACCGTATGCTCGCCGAGATGGCTGTACGGGAAACCAAGTTCGGCCGGGTGGACGACAAGGTCATCAAGAACAACCTGGCCATCTGGAAGACGCCCGGCACGGAAGATTTGCAGACCCGGGCCCTCAGCGGCGACCACGGCCTGACGATCTGGGAGCGCTCGCCCTTTGGCGTCATCGGCTCGATCACGCCGTGTACGAACCCCACCCCGACCATCGTCTCCAACGGCATTGGCTTCATCGCCGCCGGCAACTCAGGCGTCTTCTGCCCCCATCCGCTGGCTAAGGAAACCTCCGTCCTCTGCGTCAGGCTGATCAACGAGGCCGTCGTCGCCGCCGGCGGTCCCGTCAACCTGATCGTCACCCTGCGGGCCCCGTCGATCAAACAGGCCCAGGCGTTGATGACGCACGAGGGCATCAACCTGCTGGTCGTCACCGGCGGCCCCGAGGTCGTCAAAGCGGCCATGTCCTCCGGCAAGCGGGTCATCGGCGCCGGCCCCGGCACCCCGCCCGCCCTCGTCGTTGAAACGGCCGACCTGCAGAAGGCAGCCTACGACTTGGTCCGTGGGGCGAGTTTTGACAACAACATCATCTGCACGGACGAAAAGGAAGTCTTCGCCGTGGCCAGCATCCACGAGGAGCTGAAGCGGCTGATGCTGCAGCAGCCCGCCGTCGAGGTGAAGGGCCAGGCCCTGAAGCGGCTGGAGCAGCTCGTCCTCAAGGAGAACCGCGGCCCGCGCCGCCACGCCGTCGTGAACAAGGAATGGGTCGGCAAGGACGCCACGGCGATCCTTGAAGCCATCGGCGTCGACTGTCCCCGGGACACGCGCCTTGTCATCTGCGACGTCGAACAGGACCATCCGTTCGTCTGGAGCGAGCTGCTGATGCCGGTTTTGGCCATGGCCAAGGTCCGGGACTGGCAGGAAGGCGTCGCCATCAGTGTCGAAGCGGAACACGGCTTCCGGCACACGTCGAGCATGCACTCCACCCACATCGCCCGCCTGAGCGTGATGGCCCGGGCGATGGACACGTCGATCTTCGTCAAGAATGGCCCGAACTTCGCCGGCCTCGGTGAGGGCGGCGAAGGCCATGCGAGCTTTACGATCGCCAGCCCGACGGGCGACGGCGTGACTTCCGCCCGCAACTTCACCCGTGAGCGGAAATGCATTGTCGTCGACCAGCTGCGGATCGTTTAGACGTGTTCACCCTGCCACCGGCATCACCTGAATGAGCAGTCCGGCTGTCGGCCTGATCGAGCTGTCCAGCATCGCCTACGGGATGCTGAGCCTCGACGCGATGGTCAAGCGGAGCCCCGTCGAGATCCTCGAAGCCCGCTCCGCCAGTCCCGGCAAGTACCTGATCCTCATCGGCGGTGAGGTGGCGGAAGTCGAGGAGGCCATGCAGGCCGGTCTTGAAGTCGCGGCGCCATACCTGCTCGATTCCCTCTTCCTGCCCTACGCCCACGAGGTCCTCCTGCCCCTGCCCAAGGGCCGGCCCGAGCACGCCCCGCTGGATGCCATGGGCATCGTGGAGACCCTGACCGTCGCCTCGTGCCTGCTGGCCGTGGATGCGGCAGCAAAAGCGGCCCCGATCCGGCCCATCGACATGCGCCTGGCCAACCAGCTCGGCGGCAAGGGGTATTTCACCTTCACGGGTGAACTATCGGACGTCGAGGCCGCCATGGAGGCCGCCGTCGCCATCGCCGGGGGCAACTGCTTCAGCTCTGCGATCATCGCCCGGCCGCATGCGGACATCCACCCCCACGTCACCTGATCGTCGCCGACCTTGAACGCGCCATGGACAAAATTAAGAAAAGGGGTTTCCTGTGCAAGTCGCCACTGTGATCGGCACCGTCGTCGCCTCCCAAAAGGCCCAGAGCCTGGTCGGCGTCAAACTGCTCATCGTGCAGTTTCTCAATGACCGCCAGGAGCCCATCGGAAACCCGCAGGTCGCGGGCGATACCGTCCAGGCGGGTGTCGGGGACCTGGTCATGGTCGTCGGCGGACGTGAGGCTGCGGTCGCCCTGCCGGATACGTTTAACCCCGCCGACTATGCCATCGTCGGGATCATCGACTCCCTGCCTGGCTAAATCGGCCGCAACCAACCCCTGCAAGTACCGTTCCCGCTGTGCGCGGCCCAACACCCGACGCCGTCCGGGGATGTCATTCTTAAACGGCTGCCTGCTGTTGCGGGATAAGATCAATGATGCAGGCCATGTTGCACGTCCGGCGGCCGTGGCTGATGGCCATCCGGCTCGGCCTGTTTGTCGTGATCGGGGCCCAGAGCACGTATGGCACGGTCCTGGCCTTGGACCCCGCCCCGGCCTCCCTAAAGTACCGGCAGGCGTCCCGGGCCCCGTTTGCGGCCGACATCACATGCCGGGCGTGACCCGCGCGGTTGACTGGGGCTTGGCAAGCTGGGCAAAGTTGAAACAGTCCGTGGAAATCTGTTGAAAGACGTGTCCTGATGCGCATTCCGAAGGCACCCCGCCACTTGTTGGGGATCTTCTGGGTCAGTCTGCTGCTGGTCGGCTGCATGACCCAGCTCAATCTGACGCGTGGCCCGTTGTCCGGCGCCGAAACTGCCGCCTCGCCACTCGTCAAGCCCGTGCTCAACGGGCAGGGCACCTGGGCCAGGTCCGCGGACGGCACGACTCAGGTCGGTGTGGCCCTGCAATTGAACGGAGCAGGCGCCGGATTGCCTTTCCGCATCGCCAAAACGGACCTGAACAACATCCAGGCCATCCAGGCCAGCATTACCGCCGTCGACATCGTCACCCCGATCGTGCCCAACCAGGGCGACACGGTGGGTGTCGTCTCGGCCGTCGGCGGCACCTTTACGTCACTCACCTTCCCCACCGTGCCGGCCGGGACCAAACGCATCCTGACCATCCAGGGCCGCGATGGGACCGGTGCGCCGGTGCCGGGTGCCCGCATCCGGACCCTCTTCGACAATGTGGCCAGCACCGGCAGCTTTGGCATCTCCTACCGGACCACGCCCGCCGCCGAGGTGGCCGCGGGCCTGACCGGCAGCGCTGCCACCCTGGCGAGTGCCAGTCTGCTCAGCATGGTCGATACCCTCACCGGGGCGACCGCGACCCCCGGTCAATACACAGCCTGCCACCCGTCCCGGATCAATACAAACTTGATCATCACCAACCTGAATGCCAGTGGCGGCAACACGGCGGCCATCACCTCCGGGGCGGCCACCTACCGGCTGCCGGGCGGCAAACTCAGTTTCAGTTTCGCCCTGCACCAGACCCCAATTGCCACCGACATGCCCGCCCTGTTCGCCACCGATCCGGCAACCGAGGTCCTCGACCTGGCCACCGCTGCCCCGACCGGGGCAGCCGGCACCTATACATCCCCGAACGGCACGATCACGGCGACGATCAATGCCAACAAACAAGTCACCGTGCTCGTCGACAAGGTGCCGCAGGGGACCTGGAAAACCGGCGCCTTTCTGCCTGGTGACAACGTCGCCTCGCCGAATGCCAACTATTACGCCTTTGGCACCCGGGCCGGCCAGGCCGTCGGCGTGACCGTCACGTCGGATACGGTGGCGGCAGCGACGACCCTCACCCCCTTCGTCGGGGCCACGGCGGCGGCCGTCGAGCCCAAGTTCGCCATCGGTGAGATCCGCTGGCTGAAGACGAGCGTCTTCCCTGGCCCTCAGGTGCAAAACCTGGCCGCCAACTTGCCCACGGCCCTGGCAGGGATGACGGCGGGGAACTCGACGGATTTCAGGATCGGGGTGGGCAATAGTTTAACGCCCTACACCATGGCCAACACGAACCTGGCCTCGGGCGTCGATGTGAAACTCGGCGGGGCGGACGGGACCACCGAGGCCCAGCGCCCGATATTGCAGTTCCCTATCGGCAACACACTGACTCTCGACAGCGCGAACGATGGCCTTAAAAACCTGCACATCAGCGGCGCCCAGGTCGTCTTGAATGCCGGTGGCGTCCTGCAGAGCGTCACCGTCGAGGGCACCCGGATCAGCGCCGGGGCGGCAGGCGCCGTGATGGCCCTGGCGGGCATGTGTACGATCGCCAATGTGCACGTGTACAACGTACGGCACACGATCGCCAGCCCCGTCAGCATGCACAAGCTGGCCGGGATCATGCTGGACGGCTCGGCCGGTGGCGAGATCACCAACTGCCTGGTCGACGACAACGTCACTGGTGACGGCAATTTCTCCGTCCGGTTCGACTTTAGCGGCGGGACCGGCGAGTTGGCGGGCATCTTTGCCGGTGGCACCAGCTTTACGACGATCAGCGGCTGCAACGTCGTCGCCCTCGGGCGCACGGTCGCCGGCGTGACAGGTATGGACAAAGCCACGGGCATTGCGGTGAACTCGCCCAACAGCCTGGTCCAGAACTGCCAGGTTTCCAATGTCGAAGCCAACGACAGCGTGACCGGCTTCGCCGTCACCAGCGGCACCGTGGCCGGCTGCGTGGTTCAGAGCATGGCCTTTCCCCCCGTCGGCAGCCGCCGCGTGACCGGCCCCCGCATCGGGGAGGCCTCGTCCACCAACAACGTCACCGCCATGAACAACATGCTGCAGGGTCTGGGTGAAATCACACCGACGGCGGCGGGCACCACCGTATACGCCGTGCAGGCCACGGCCCCCAACGATCTGACCAAGTCGGCCCAAGTCCTGAACAACACGATCCAGAACTGCGGGGCCGAAATCTTCCAAGGGATCTACCTGGTCCCTGCCGCCACGCCGACCAACTCGGTCCTGACGATCGCAGACAATACGATTGTCACCAACAGGAGTAGGGACGCCGTCGGCAGCATCTTCCTCGGCATCGGCTCCACCGCCAGCTTCGGTGCCGACAAAGTCACGATCCGACACAATGACATCCGCAACAACACGACGTACGACGACGCTTACGGCATCTGGACGAACATCCCCGTCTCGATCAACCCGCACGTCATCGAGCGCAACCGGATCCAGGGCAACACCTTCGGCTCGGGGACCACGCTGAGCACCGTGCGCTTCAAGGGCATCTACGCCCAGGGGACAGGTACGGGCAGCTACCTGATCAAAGACAACCTGATCACGAACAACGCCCTGATCAACAACGGCACGGCAAACCAAACCCTGCAGTTCTACGGGATCCAGGGGGCAGACGGCAACAACACGTTCCGGAACAATCAGGTCAGTGGCAACCAGCTCAATGGCAGTAGCGGCGATACCTGCACCTTCTCGTTGATTGCCGCGGGTCAAAACTGCACCGTCCATTCCAACCGGCTCTTCGACAACGCCTTGGGCGGCTCGGTCCCACTGGCAGCGTCGTTCACCGGCATCGGAGGCTCCCAGACGGCCGGAACGACCACCGTCGATGCCAACGTCATCGCCGAACTGGGTCTCGGCACCGGTCCTTCTCGCCAGGCGATCGCCTTCAGTGGCACCGGCGGCACCGTCAGGATCCGCCACAACTCGGTCAAGGTCGGCAACAATCTTTGCGACGGCGTGGCCTTCAGTGGCGGCGCGATCAACACAGAGATCATCAACAATGCGATGCAGTCCATAAACACGGCAGGGCCAGGCATCGCCTTTGTCCGGGGGGTCACCGGAACCACTAGTGTCGGTGGCAACCGGGCCATCGGCTGGAGCTCGCTTTTCTCCACTTTTAGCGACACCCTGTCGCCGTCATCGAGTACCACCGGTCCGAGCTTTGGCGGTGCCGCCCTACTTGTGACCGTCGGAGGCCATAACATGGGGCTGATATCACCGATCCCCGGGGCCATCGGGGCGACGACCATCGGCGCCGAAGGCAGCTACGCCGGGACCAACGGCATTGAGGCGGCCTACGTCTTCTAACCGACCGCTCCACGGCAGTACCGCAAGCCCCTGACAGACCTGCTGTCAGGGGCTTGCGGTTCAGTCAAACGGTCCGACCGGATCTCGACGTCGTTTGGTCGGGAAGGCCGCCCATCGCCGTCGTTTGGGCCGGTCGGCATGTTATGGTGATGCGATAGGTTTTGCGCCGTGTCGTCTCCGAGGTAATGTCATGCAGCTCGCCCGTGTCATCGGTCCGGTGGTCAGCACCGTCAAGCAGCGGGCCCTGAACGGGCGGACGCTGCTGCTCGTGCAGCCCGTGACCCCGCAGGGTGCGCCGCAGGGTCAGCAGATGATCGCCGTGGACACCGTCTCGGCCGGCGAGGGCGATCTGGTCCTGCTCCTCGATGAAGGCACTGGTGCCCGACAGGTGATGCACGATCTCACGGCCCCGGTGCGGACGGTGATCGTCGGCATCGTCGACGACGTCGAGCTGGCGCTCACCATCCCCCACGGCAACTGAGACCCGAGATGAGCGAGTCCTATGCCGCCCAGGGCGTCAACATCCGTCACCACGCCTTGGGTGAGGCCGATCGGATCATTTCCGTCTTCACCCGGGAGCACGGCATCGTCCGGGCCGTCGCCAAAGGCGTCAAAAAGCCCACCAGCCGCCTCGGTGGCCGCATGGAGCTGCTCCACTGCAACACCCTGATGTTCCGCCGTGGGCGCAGCCTGGACATTATCCTCACCGCCGAGACCGTTCGCAGCTTCGGCGGGTTGCGCCTCGATTTCGACCGACTGGCCTTTGCCCTTTACCTCGCCGAAGTCGTCAACGGGCTGCTGCCGGTGGGTCATCCCCAGCCCGTGGTGTATGACCTGTTCGTCTCCACGCTGGCCATGCTCGAGACCCTCGAACGGCCGGAGCTGGTCGCCCTATGGTTCCAACTGCAACTGCTGACCGAGCTGGGCCACCATGTCGGGCTGACGGCCTGCCACGGCTGCCAGCGGCCGATCGAGCCTCAGCGCCACGGGGTCGGGTTCCAGCTGTCGCTTGGCGCCATCGTCTGTCCCGACTGCCGGTTCGGCCGTCCCGACGTGCGGGAGCTGATGCCGGCTGCCCTGACCCTGCTGAGACAGCTACGCCATGGCGGCATCCAGGCCCTTGTCGACATCACGGAGCCCGTCACGGTCGCCCTGGGCGCCCAAAGAGTGCTCGGCGACTACTTTGCGACCCTGGCCGAACGGGAGATCAAGAGTCTCCGCATCCTCCTCGATCAAGCCGCTGTCTGATGCCCCGACCCGCCGGTGATACCGGCGCCTGGCTCGATTCCTGGGCAGCGACCGTCTTTCGCCGTCGCTGGCTGATCCTCGGCATCTGGGCCGTCCTCCTCGTCGGCGGCCTGATCGCCTCGGCAGACCTCGAAACCCGGCTGCACGGCAGCGTGGGCACCGTCGCCGGGGGGGGCGCCGAACGGGTCGAGACCGTGCTCACCCGTGATTTCGACACGCCGTACGCCCAGTTCCTCGTCATCACGAACCCGCAGGGGGCCACACCGGCCCTGCTCGCCACCCTGCAGCGGTTCCCCATGGTGGCGGCCTCCCGCAGCCTGCCCGCCACGCCGGCGACCAGCCCCAGCTCCGTCATCGTCGGCCTGAAGACCAGGACCATGGCCGAGACGGAGGCCCAGGTGCCGGCCCTGCGCCAGTACCTGAAAAACCACGGCTTCCTCCAGGCCCTCGTCACGGGCATCGCCCCGATGAGCCTGGACGTCGTCCGGTACGCCTCCCGCGAATCGGCCCGGGCCGAGCGCACGGTGCTGCCGCTGACCCTGATCGCCCTGGTGCTGGCCTTCGGCGCCCTCGGTGCCGCCCTGCTGCCGCTGCTCACGGGCCTCGGGGCCGTCGTCGTCACGATGGGCTGCCTGGCTCTCATCGCCCGGTTCATGCCGCTTTCCGTCTACGCCAGCAATATCGCCACCATGCTGGGGTTGGGCCTGGGCATCGACTACGCCCTGTTCCTCGTCTCCCGCTGGCGGGACGAGCGTCGCCAGGGGGCCACCGATCAGGCCGCCCTGCATGCCGCCATCCGCCACGGCACGCCGGCGATCCTGGCCTCGTCCGCCACCGTGCTGCTGGGCCTGATCGCTTTGGCCGTCGTCCCCTCGGAGGAGACGCGGGGCCTGGGGATCGGTGGTCTGGTCGTCGTCCTGTTCTCCGGCCTCGCCGCCGTGACCCTGTTGCCGGCCCTGGCCGCCACGTTCGGCCATTGGGCCGAATATCCCCGCTGGCTGTCCAACTGGCGGTTCAGCGGCGCTTCCCGCTGGGTCGGCATCACCCGCTGGGTCCTGCGCCGTCCGATCCTCGCCAGCGTCGCCGCCTTTGCCCTGCTGGCGGT
>JACMPN010000387.1 GCA_014377495.1 Candidatus Sericytochromatia bacterium | reverse complement strand
CCGCCATGCGGTCCAGCACCGGGGAAAGCGTGCCTTTGGTGATCAGGGTCAGCTCCCCGAGCGCCTTGCACGTCATTCCCGCCGTGTCGCCGAGGGTGGCCAGCACGTCGAACTGGGAATGGGTCAGGTCCATCGCCTCGATCGAGCGGCTGGCCACCCGCCCGATCTGGGTGTGGCATTCGACGAGCGCCCTCAGGACCGGCAAGAGGGAAACGTCGTTGGAGAGCGGGATGTGCGGCTCCGGAGCGGGTGGCATCAGCAGTTTCCTATCTGTGTATGGGGCGGGCATCACGGCAGATCGAAGACGAGCACGTCCGCCTGATCGACGGCTTTCAGCCGGATGGCCGTCTCAGCCGCCACCCGGGCACCGTCGCCTGCTGTGAGGTCCTGGCCGTTGAGACGGGCCTTGCCCAGGGCCAAATGGACATAGGTCCGCCGCTTGCGGGTTGTAGGTCACGCCGTCGCCAGCGTTCAGGGCGGCACGGTAGCGGTTGGCATCCTGATGGATGACGACGGAGTGGTCCCGGCCGTCCAGCGAGCAAACCAAGCGTAATTTAGCCTGTCCGTCACGGGGGGCAAAGTGTTTCAGCGCATAGCCGGGCTGGATGCCCTCCCGGTCGGGTTTGATCCAGATCTGCAGGAAATGCACGGGGGTCTCGGTGGACGGGTTGTATTCGCTGTAAAACCAGAGAATGTTGATGAAACGGAGGACGTCAGTCTTTGGCCCGACGAGCCAGGCGGCATCCTTGGGCCTTCTGCCTGGTCAATCTTGCCGATCATGGCTGTGCTTCACGCCATTCCTTGGCGTCGCTTGGGCCCGGTGTCTTTGGGGCGCCCCGCCCCAACAGGCATGCAAGTCGCTTCAGCCGGTCATCAACGTGGCGTTGGCAAGGGCTAGTTCACCAAAATAGCGCTTGATGAAGACGTTTTCACGCAACGCCATATCCAGGATCGTCTCCGTGTCGTCGGCACTGAAGTCGTAATAGGCGATGTACTGTTCGAGGCGGGTCATGCCCTGTGCTGCATGGGCGCTGTCCACCTCGGCATGGTGGCTGAACCAGGCAAGGGCCTCCTCCGACAGACCCATGTGCTTGTGCAGGGCGGCAGCGATGCGGCTCGCCGTGCGGCTCAGCATGTACTCGAAGGAAACCATTTCGGCGAGTGCGGCCAGGCCCACTTCCTTGAGCGTGCCATACAGGAGCGGATCGACGATGAACTGACGTAGATCTTCATTTGCCCGTTGCTCGAGTTGCGGGAGCAAATCTCCCATCCCGGCTCCTTTGGCCATGTTGATGAGCATGTCGGGATGGCTCGTAGCGTCCGCTTCCTCGATGCCGAGTTCTTCCAGCAGGTTGTGCAGCAGGTCGGCGGAGGCGTCCGGGGGCGCCATGGCGTAGACGAAAGCGAGGATCTTGGGCGAGCGCAGGTGGGCCCGGACGACGTTGGCCAGGAACCGTTCGTAACTGGCCCGATCAGCTTTGCCCGACTCCAAAAGCCCGAATTCCGCACAGCCGGTAAACCCGTCAGTGCTCGTTTGATAGCGCGTTTCAATGACGGTGCGCAGGCTCATGAACGTCTCCTAACGGGGAATGATCGGCAGTAAAAGGGGCGACGGCCAGGCTTGGTCGTGATGGTTGACTTGGCCGGCCATGATGGGGCGGGTTTTTCGTTCAGGCGACCTGACCGTGTTCGGGTGACGGTCGAGCCGTGGATAGTTGCGGCTCGACAGCTCGAGCCGGAGACGGTGCCCCGCCCTGACGAGATTGCTGGTCGGCCAGAGCGACACGGTGAACGGCAATCCGCCCGGCCCATAGGATCGGCGCAGGATGCCTTTACTCAGGTTATAGGCAGTGCCGTCCGGATGCACGTCGACGGGCTTCGCCGTGAAGTCCGTTGCCGGGGCTGAAGTGGCGACGTGGAGCGTCAGGGAGACGGGTCCCGTCTCCGCCATCGGCTGCATTAGGGATGGCGTGCTGTAGACCGGCACGTCAGCCCGTGCTTCCACGGCGGTTTGCCGGGCGACTCCGGCATCCGGTCGCAGCATGGCCCCACCCAGGGACGGCACGGGATGGCGTGGGTCGTAGGTGTAACGGTCGGGTGGGTCATCACCGGTCGGCGCCTCGGTGCGCCGCTGACCGTCACCGCCGACCGTGTTCGCCTGTCCCTGACCATGCAGGTGAAAGGCGCCAGTTGGCCGTAAGCCTCATGTGGTTCCCGTTGGTCAGCTTGGCCAGTCAATCCCGCCCCTTGGTTGCCGGGGCCCCGTCGAGGGATCCGCTCTGCCCGCATTTCCGGCGGGGGATCGACGGTCCGCAGGGCACCCTAGAGTGAACGCCGGTTGGCCAGCGCCGGGAGCTTCCGGCGGACGTCTGCGAGGCGGATCGGCTCGATCTGGGCCAGGACCAGTCCTTCGTCGTCGCCGGCGTCGGCCAGCACGGTGCCCCAGGGGTCGATGATCATGGCATGACCGTACGTCCGCCGGTTGACGTTGTGCTCGCCGGTCTGGGCCGGAGCGATGACGTAGCACTGGTTTTCGATGGCCCTGGCCTGCAATAGCACCTGCCAGTGGTCACGGCCGGTCGTCCGCACGAAGGCGGCAGGCACGGTCAGGATCTCGGCACCTTGGTCGACCAAGGCCCGAAAATGCTCGGGGAACCGCAAGTCGTAGCAGATGGACAGCCCCAGCTTGCCGCAAGGGCCCAGGTCTGCCACCGTGGCGACGGTGCCCGCCTCGACGTCATCGGACTCCCGCACGGTGTCCTGGCCGCCGAGGGCCACGTCAAACAGGTGCCGCTTGTCGTAATGGGCAATCACAGCACCGGTGGGATCGACGACGAGCAGCCGGTTGCGGACCCGGTGACCGGCCGGGGCGAAGGCGCTGCCATAGATGGTGATCCCATGTCGCCGGGCCTGGACGGACAGCCAGGACAGGACGACCGGATAGGTGGACGGCGCTTGGGCGGCCGTCTCTTCCTGCGTTTCGCAGATCTGTGAGAAGTTTTCCGGCAGGCCGACGAGCGTGGCCCCGGCGGCGGCTGCTTCGGCCACCAGGGTGGCGGCCCGGGCAAGCGTGTCCCCGAAATCGGGCGTGCTGGTCAGTTGGACGGCACAAGCGAGAAACGGTGCGGCAATCATGGGCGCAGGCTCCCGCGACGACCCGGCGTCGTCAGGGTGGCGTCAGTCTGAATACACATCGAGCAGTGGGCCTCCGGCAGCCAAGGTGACGGCCGATGCCCGGTGAGGGCCGAGTCGCTCACATTGCGCGATGTCCGTCGTTCGCACCTCAGTATACGGGGCGGTCCTGCCGCATGCGGTGATGGTCACGGCCTGCGGCGGAATTGGGTTTCGGTGTGGGAAACATTGCCGGGTAATGCCGCCCGTCGTCTGCTGGAGCGTCATGCCGTGTCTTGAAATGCGGTGGAACGCCATCAAAGGGCCGGTCGCCCGCAGTTTTATGCCCGTGCCTCCCGGAAGTCCGCCCATGACGGGCGTCGTTTGGTCGGCAGCGCCCTACTTCACCCGCACCCTGGCGGACTTCTGGGCGGCAAAGTACTGGGCCGACAACAGGAACCGGGCGAAAATCCGTTGGCTGACTGATGGCATGGGGAAATCGGGTTTTTCCGGATGAAACTGCACACCGCTGACGGGGCTGTGGATCGGGCCGCCCGGGATGGCTTCCCAGCCCTCGATGATTCCGTCGTCGCTCACCGCCGTCAGTCGCAGGCCCTTGGCCAGGGTTTTGACGGACTGGTGATGGTAGCTGTTCACCCGCATCGTCGTCAGTCCGACGGTTTCCGCCAGTTGGGTCCCCGGTGTCAGGGTGATCTGGTGCAGGTTGCCGGCCTGGTGGGGCAGTGCACCCGGCACCTGGCTGGGGATGTCCTGGACCAGTGAGCCGCCCAGGCGCACATTCAGGAGCTGTGAGCCCCGGCAGATGCCGAGGATGGGGATCCCCTGCTCGAGGGCACTTTCGGCCTGGGCCATCTCGGAGTCGTCACGAGGCCCGTTGATCGCCACCGTCGGATCCGGCTTTTCGCCATAGAGGGCCGGATTGACGTCTTCGCCGCCGGCAAAGAGGATCCCGTCGATGTCGGCTGCCAGCACCGGTGACCCGGAATAGAGGGGGACCGGCTCGGCTCCGGCCTTCAAGAGGGCATTGCGGTAGGTGTCCAGCTTGTGCAGGTTGTCACTGGCGCTTTTGAGGCCGGTGATGCCGATGCGCAGGCGGGGCGGGGCCTGCCCCGGATCCGCCTGCGCCGGGGCGACCGTCAGCGGGCCTGCGATCAGGATCGGGGCGAGCAGCCAGGACAGCACTGACAGACGGACAGGGTGACGCATCGGCGGACTCCAGACGGCAAAGGGACGGGCGGGGACGAGTATAACAGCCGGTTGCCCGAGGGCTGGCGATCACACCCGCCGGAGCCGTACTGATTCAGCGTGGGTCTTATTCCGAGTGGGCGTGGATCACACGGCGCGCGTGACGGGTTTTATAGGGGGAATTCGCGCGATGGCCTACCGTAAGGACATTCGGTCAGCAGTACGGAGGATGACTTACATGGCACGCATTCTGATTGTCGATGACGCCCTCTTCATTCGCCACGGCATGAAGACCACCCTGTCGGCCGTCGGCCATGAGGTGGTGGCGGAGGCCGAAAACGGGCTGGACGGCCTGCGCAAGGTGGCTCGGTTCGATCCGGAGCTGGTCATCCTGGACATCAACATGCCGGAAATGGACGGCGTGCGCATGCTCGAAGTCCTGCGCCGCAACCATCCGATGACGCGGGTCCTCGCCTGTTCGAGCCTGGTCAGCGGCCCGCAGACCCAGCAACTGGCAGAGCTCGGTATCCAGGGCGCCCTGCGCAAGCCTTACTTGCCGGAGGACCTTATCGCCGCCGTGATGATGGCCCTGGTTTCGCCGATGGAACAGCCGGCGATTGCCCAGCAGACGGCCTGACCCAGGTTGACTGATCGTCTCCGGCGGCGCCGGGCCACGTGCCCGGCGCCGCTATACGTTTGCCGCCCAGCGGCTGCACGGGCGGGGGCGCCAAACGGTCGAGAAGCGGCGCATACTAGAGGAGTCGGCGTTTCCTGGGCCGGCTGTCATGTCGGCATCGTCACCTGCGACGGGCAGCGGACGGACAGCCCGGCAGGTGTAGCTTCGGCGGCTCTGGCTGCAGTCACGCTGCCCGGCTGCCCTACACTGGACGGATGACGCCCATTCTGGCTGAGACGGGGATGTGATGAGCCGCCACGCTACCTTTACCGCCCTTGAGGGCGAAGTCTTTGATCTGCTGGTGATCGGCGGCGGGATTGTCGGGACCGGAGTGGCGCGTGATGCGGCCCGACGGGGCCTCAAGGTCGCCCTCGTCGACAAGACCGATCTGTCGGCAGGGACCAGTTCCAAGTCCTCCAAGCTGATCCACGGCGGCCT